>NZ_JAQFPJ010000005.1:0-302692 GCF_027712065.1 Bacillus cereus group sp. BcHK124 | reverse complement strand
GACGCCCGTGTGAACATAGAGTGAAAGAGAGAGGGAGTTTTAAATAGAAGATAGAAAGACAAAAATAAGACCATCACGCAGGATGGCCAAAGGAAGGGGACAATTTATGTCAATTTAATTAGGGATGGAAGTTGTTCAAGACACTGGGGAATGTCTTATAAATTAGGGAGGAACAACTTCGATACATATACTATAAAATGTGGATGTGACGCCCGTGTGAACATAGAGTGAAAGAGAGAGGGAGTTTTAAATAGAAGATAGAAAGACAAAAATAAGACCATCACACAGGATGGCCAAAGGAAGGGGACAATTTATGTCAATTTAATTAGGGATGGAAAGCTGTTCAAGACACTGGGGAATGTCTTATAAATTAGGGAGGAACAGCTCCGATACATATACTATAAAAGATAGATGTGACCCCTATGTGAACATAGAGTGAAAGGTATGAGGATTTAAGGAATGATACATATAAAATGATTGTTGTGAGAGTTATAGAGTAAGGATACTTATAATAGAAAGAGTCTTTTCATAAATGAAGTGAAGTTCGAGTATAAATAACAGTTGAAAACTATGAAAAAAAGGATTATGCTCAACTATATTATAAGAATATAAGGTTTATCCTGCTATTTAAGGTTTTTTATAAGCCTTTAGTTATGAGGGAAAAAAGGGAGCTAGTGAATATGGAAGTAACAAAAAGACAAAGGCTGTATAATCGTTTTATACGATTAAATCCACCACAAATATTAGCATTAGGTTTTTTCTGCTTAATTGTGGTTGGCGGTTTGTTATTAAAGTTACCATTCGCAACGAAAGTACATATTAGTTGGGTAGATGCTTTCTTTACGGCAACATCAGCAGCAACTGTAACGGGTTTGGGAGTAGTAGATACTGCAAGTACGTTTACGATGTTTGGCGAAATTGTAATTATGTTTTTAATTCAAACGGGCGGTTTAGGTCTTATGACAATTGCCATTTTAATTGTTTGGGTATTAGGTAAAAAAATCGGATTACGTCATCGCTTATTAATTGGAGAGGCGTTTAATCAGACAAATATAGGTGGTCTCGTAAAATTAGTAAAACGTGTCTTTATATTTTCAATTTGTATTGAGTTTATTGGAGTCATCTTTTTATCATTTCGTTTTATTCCAGAGTTTGGCTTTGGAAAAGGTTTATACTATAGTATTTTTCACGTGATCGCATCTTATAATAATGCTGGATTTGCTCTATGGCCGGATAATTTAACAAGGTATGTAGGCGATCCGATTATTAATATTGGGATTTGCTCTTTAATCGTAATAGGTGGTCTCGGATTTACCGTACTAATTGATATATGGTATAGCCGGAGTTTTCGAAAACTATCGCTTCATTCCAAAATCATGATTATTGGAACGGTAGCGCTAAATGTGATAGCGATGATTGTGATTTTTGTATTGGAATATAATAATGTGAAGACGTTAGGGAATTTACCGTTAAATGAAAAGTTATGGGCTTCTTTTTTCCAAGGGATTACTCCTCGTACGGCTGGATTTAATACAGTTGACTACGGGGGAATGGAAGAATCATCTATATTATTTACGATGGTTTTAATGTTTATTGGTGCAGGAAGTGTATCAACAGGTGGAGGGATTAAATTAACAACGTTTGTTATTTTAGTTACATCTGTTCTTTCTTTCTTTAGAAAGAAAGAGGAAATCGTATTATTTCAGCGCACAATTAAAATGTCGACAGTAACGAGAGCATTAGCAATTGCCGTTGCTAGTCAAATCCTTATTTTTGCAGCAGTATTTATGTTAATGCTTACAGAAGACTTCAGTTTTATTCAGTTACTATTTGAAACAATTTCAGCGTTTGGAACGGTAGGATTAACGATGGGAATTACTGCAAAGTTATCAGCGTTTGGAAAATGTATGATTATGTTTGTTATGTTTTGTGGATTAATCGGACCGTTAACACTTGTATTTTCTTTAGCGCGACCAGCAAAACAAAAAATTAAATATCCGTCAGAAGATGTATTTACAGGATAAGGTATCCCGCATAAGCGAGATACCTTTTTCTTTTTAAAAGAGGGAGAACAATAAGCCGATAAGCGCTACTCGGAATAAAATTGCAATGAGTGCTGCAATTCCGCCGACAATCGCAGCGATACCACCAGTTACAGTAGCTCCGCGATTATAAGCGTAAATACCTAGTAGTACAGAAACAAGACCGAATAATGTTGGGAAGGTGAAAAGTGATAAGATAGATAAGGCAAGAGCGATAAAGCCAGCCGTTGATCCAGCAGCGGACGATCTTACATCATCTTTATGTTCCTTCTCATCGTAATCATAATCAATGCGCTGTGGTGCAACCTCAGCTGCATATTCTTCTTTATAGTCACTATAATCACTATCTATTCTATCTCTTTTTTTATACTCATCAAATTTCTCAGTCAAAGTCATGACTCCTTTCATAACAAGGTTCAATAGTAGTATGTATCTCTTTTTCCTTTTTATCCGAGTATGTACAGGGAGTAATATCCATTTAAAAGGTGAAGATTGTTTTTTTGAAATAGGAAAAGTTAGTATGACTTCCTCTATTTTGGAAAGTATAAAAAAGAATAATGAGGAAAGGGTGCAATACATAATGGAACATCCAATTGAAAATTTAATGAAAACAGCAATGACAAATTTAAAAGAGATGGTAGATGTAAATACGATTGTTGGAAGTCCAGTTTCAACAGCTGACGGAAATGTAGTATTAACAGTATCTCAAGTGGCCTTTGGTTTTGGAGCTGGAGGAAGTGACTTTAAAGGTGAATTTATTTCCGAAAAACATAATAATGGACAAGGGCAGCATAAAGAGAATAAGCAAAGTCATCCATTTGGAGGCGGAAGCGGGGCTGGGGTTTCTATTAGCCCAGTTGCTTTTTTAGTAGTTGGTTCTAACGGTGTGCAAGTATTACATCTCAATAGTAGTACACATTTAATTGAAAAAGCTTTAAATACCGTACCAAGCACTGTAGATAAATTTGTAAATGGTCGCTAAAAGTGAACTTGCATTTTTTAGGAATTATGATATATTAGAAAAAGTGCGCTTTAGGATGATCGGAATAATTGAACTGTAAATATATATGATGTGTGGAATAAGGGAGAGGAATTTATGATTAATATCAAAAACTTAGTAGTTGGCTTATGTATGTTAGTAAGCGGTTTTGTTGTATATGTAATAAAAGAAAAAGCTCCATTCTAAAACAGACAAACCGTTATTGTCTGTTTTAAATTTGTGAAAAATGTTGACAAGTTGTTATATTGATGTTAAAATTTTAATTCGTGTCTCGGTTACAGCTAGTGTAAAGTAAATAAATCTTATAAATATAATACGAAAAGTTTGCGAAAGATCGGGTAGTTTTACCAACAACTTTTGTGAACAAACCCTATAAATTATAATTATAGGCTTTATAGGTATACTAGTGAATCAAGGAGCGGTCAGTGGAACCGTAATGATGAGAGAGAGGTAGGGCTTTCATCCAGTATATGTTACTTTCCCGTTAGGTGAATATAAAAAAGAGGACTCCTTTTCAGAAGGAGTCCTCTTTCTTTTTTGTATGGAATTTAAATGCGGCTCTCAACTTGCTGGCAAATTTCATCTGTTGTTAAACCGTGGGCGTTAATTACCGATCCTTTTATTGATGTATCTGCAATACCCATCATATTAGAATCTTGCCCAGTTACAACGCAACAGTCGCATCCTTGTGCGTCATGTTCCGAGTTAATTGTAACGACTTCATGCCCCTGTTGCTGAAGAGCTTGTTGGACATCTGTTAACGAATTTTCAACACCAATTTTAGCCATAATTCTCACCTCCTACCATCTAGTTGTTAGTATGCTCAAGTTCATCGTATATATTTATACAAAGACGGTAGGAAGCATATATTTATCTGTTATTTACGGGTAGTCTGATTAAAGTACGACTTTATTTAGTCGTTATATACACCAGTAAGCATTTGGCTTACGAATTGATCGTTTAAAGTATCTTGGGCGGAAGAAGTATTTGAATGGATGTCGATGGAAGCAATAAAATTGTTATGTTCTTTATTATTTGGTTCTACCTCTACATAATTATCGAATTTACAAAAACCTTTCGTATCCATTAGATCGAATAGTTGAAGCATTTCTACTACCTCTTGTCTCGTTCCTTTAATTTGTACACACGCCATATTGATTTCCTCCTTCATTTTGACAAATTGTTTTTTAAAAATAGGATTATGATTCCGAAATGAAAAATATGAATGTTATTTTTAGACAGCGTTATTTTTATTATTTCCCCCCTTTTTCAGCAAAAGTCGTTGTATATTCCCGAATTTATAAAAACGGACGTCCGTTTATTGAATACAATAGATTCGTATCAATTGACGAAAATCCTTCTTTTAAACAAATATTTTTTTAATGGAAATTGACGAAAAAAATTTTTTGACTTTTTGTAAACGTTAACAATGTTGTTAAATCAATATAATTAAAGATGTACGTACGAATAAAAATTATAAATTTTCTAAAAATTCACTTGATTTATTTAGAAAGGAGAGTAAACTAGGAAACAATAAAAAATTCATAGAACATAGGAGGCGCTTTCCAGTGAACGAGCAATGGATTTTCTTAAATGGAGAATTTGTTCCAAAAGACGAGGCAAAAGTATCAGTATATGATCATGGTTATTTATATGGAGATGGAGTATTTGAAGGAATTAGAGTCTATAGCGGTAATGTTTTCCGTTTGAGAGAGCATCTTGTCCGGTTATATGAATCAGCAAAATCCATCATGTTAGAAATTCCATATTCTTTAGATGAAGTAACGAATATTGTTGTTGAGACGATTCGACAAAATAAATTATCTAATGGATACATTCGCCTAGTTGTATCGAGAGGAGCAGGAAATCTTGGGTTAGATCCTGATTCTTGTAAAAAACCGAATGTAGTAGTAATTGCAGAGCAACTATCTTTATTCCCGCAAGAATATTATGAAAAAGGGATTCCAGTTGTAACAGTTGCAACGCGCCGAAACCGTCCAGATGTATTGTCGCCTCAAGTAAAATCTTTAAATTACTTAAACAATATTTTAGTTCGCATCGAAGCGAAATTGGCTGGAGTACAAGAAGCGCTTATGTTAAATGATCAAGGATACGTAGCTGAAGGTTCAGGGGATAACGTATTTATTGTAAAAGGAAATAAATTAATTACACCACCAAGTTCTGCTGGAGCGTTAGAAGGCATTACACGAAACGCTATTTTAGAAATTGGTGAAAAACTTGGATATGACGTTAGAGAAGAGTTATTTACAAGACATGACGTATATGTAGCTGATGAAGTATTTTTAACAGGAACAGCAGCTGAAGTAATTGCTGTTACGACAGTAGATGGTAGAACGATTGGTTTAGGGCAAACGGGTCCACATACGAATCGTTTACTAGAAGAATTCCGAAAGTTAGTTATAGAAGATGGAGAGAAAATTTACGAAGAAAATAAAGTTGGATAACAACTTTTTATAACATAAGAAAGCGTTGATAGGGAGGAGTAGTTGATTGTGAAGCCTCACAGAGAGTCGGTGGTTGCTGGAAACCGATGGTTCACGTCGACGAACATCGCCCTTGAGTGCTAAGCTGAAGCATTTGTCTAGGCTTAGACGGTAGCTCCGTTACTAGCTAGACTCATTTTATGGGTCACTGAGGCAAGAGTATTCTTGCAAAGAAGGGTGGTACCGCGAAATCTTTCGTCCCTTCAGCACATAGCTGGAGTGTGGACGTAGGATTTTTTTTATTGATAAAAGGTTTTAAAAGGGGGCTTATAAGAACAATGTCTTCAAAAACGGAAGAGAAACTGGCAACTGGTGCACAGCTATTGTTAGAAGCGCTAGAAAAGGAAGGAGTAGAAGTGATTTTTGGTTATCCTGGTGGTGCTGTTTTACCTCTTTATGATGCACTCTATGACTGTGAAATTCCGCATATTTTAACAAGGCATGAACAAGGTGCTATTCACGCTGCTGAAGGATATGCCAGAATTACTGGCAATCCAGGGGTTGTCATTGCAACGAGTGGACCGGGTGCTACAAATGTGATTACTGGTCTAGCAGATGCGATGATTGATTCGTTACCACTTGTTGTATTTACAGGGCAAGTAGCGACAACATTAATTGGAAGTGATGCTTTTCAAGAAGCCGATATTATGGGGCTTACGATGCCGGTGACAAAACATAATTATCAAGTGCGAAAGGCTTCAGATTTACCTCGAATTATTAAAGAAGCATTTCATATTGCGAGAACAGGAAGACCAGGGCCAGTCGTTATTGACCTTCCGAAAGATATGGTAGTAGAGCAAGGCGAACGATGTAGTGATGCGCAAATGGATTTACCAGGATACAACCCGAATTATGAACCGAATCTACTTCAAATAAACAAATTATTACAAGCAATTAGAGTTGCAAACAAGCCATTAATTTTAGCTGGAGCAGGTGTATTGCATGCGAAAGCTTCGAAAGAATTAACAAGTTTTGCTCGTAAATACGAAATTCCTGTTGTGCATACATTACTTGGTCTTGGTGGCTTTCCACCAGATGAAGAGCTTTTTCTAGGGATGGGAGGAATGCATGGTTCTTACACAGCGAATATGGCGTTATATGAATGCGACTTACTCATTAATATAGGTGCGAGATTCGATGATCGTCTTACTGGAAATTTAGCTTATTTTGCTAAGGAGGCGACTGTCGCGCATATTGATATTGATCCAGCAGAAATCGGAAAAAATGTGCCGACTGAAATTCCTATTGTTGCAAGCGCTAAGCAAGCGCTCCAAGTATTACTTCAATCAGAAGGAAGGACAGAAAATCATCATGAGTGGATCTCTTTATTAAAGAATAGAAAAGAAAAGTATCCATTCTCTTATAAACGAAATTCTGAAAGTATTAAGCCTCAATATGCAATTGATATGTTATATGAAATTACGAAAGGAGAAGCGATTGTAACAACAGATGTGGGGCAACATCAAATGTGGGCAGCCCAATATTATCCGCTAAAAAATCCAGATAAATGGGTAACTTCAGGAGGATTAGGAACGATGGGATTCGGATTTCCTGCAGCAATTGGTGCACAAATTGCAAAGCCTGAAGAACTAGTTATTGCAATTGTTGGTGACGCTGGATTTCAAATGACACTGCAAGAATTAAGTGTGTTAAAAGAACACTCTTTACCTGTTAAAGTATTTATTTTAAATAATGAAGCTTTAGGAATGGTAAGACAATGGCAAGATGAATTTTATAACAAAAGATATTCGCACTCTTTACTACCTTGCCAACCAGATTTCGTTGCTCTTGCGAATGCGTATGGCATAAAAGGAGTTCGCATAGATGATCCACTTCTTGCGAAGAAACAATTGCAGCATGCAATTGAATTACAAGAACCGGTCGTAATTGATTGCCGTGTACTTCAATCAGAAAAGGTAATGCCGATGGTTGCGCCAGGGAAAGGTGTTCACCAAATGGAGGGAGTGGAAAAAAGGTGAAGAGAATTGTTACAGCAACAGTTCGAAATCAAAGTGGTGTGTTAAACCGAATTACAGGTGTTATGACACGAAGACATTTTAATATTGAAAGTATTTCAGTAGGTCATACGGAAGCATCGGACATATCGCGGATGACGATTGTTGTACACGTTGAAAATGAACAGCAAGTTGAGCAGCTAATTAAACAACTGCATAAGCAAATTGATGTTTTGAAAGTATCAGATATTACAGAAGAAGCGATGATTGCAAGAGAACTTGCACTTATTAAAGTAGCCACTTCGGTAGCGAGGGCGGAATTATACAGTTTAATTGAACCGTTTCGAGCCGCTGTAATAGATGTTGGAAAGGATTCCATAGTTGTGCAAGTAACAGGTACACAGGAGAAAGTAGAAGCATTAATTGAATTACTTCGTCCATACGGTTTGAAAGAAATTGCAAGAACAGGGGTAACAGCCTTTACGCGTAGTATGAAAAAACAAGATAAGCAAGTTATGTTAATTCAATAATCATTTAAATATAGGGGGAAATGAAAATGGCAAAAGTTTATTATGAAAAAGATGTAACGGTAAATGTATTAAAGGAAAAAAAAGTAGCAATCATTGGATACGGCTCGCAAGGTCATGCGCATGCGCAAAACTTACGTGATAACGGATTTGATGTAGTAGTAGGTTTAAGAAAAGGGAAGTCTTGGGATAAAGCGAAAGAAGATGGATTTTCAGTATATACAGTAGCGGAAGCAGCAAAGCAGGCTGATGTAGTAATGATTTTACTGCCAGATGAACTGCAACCAGAAGTATATGAAGCGGAAATTGCGCCAAATTTACAGGCAGGAAATTCTCTCGTTTTCGCACATGGATTTAATGTTCACTTTGATCAAGTGAAACCACCAGCGAATGTAGATGTATTTCTAGTAGCGCCAAAAGGTCCAGGACATCTTGTACGCCGTACATTTAGTGAGGGTGGCGCTGTTCCAGCATTATTTGCAGTATACCAAGATGCAACAGGAGTTGCGACTGAAAAGGCACTTTCTTATGCCGATGGAATTGGAGCGACGAGAGCTGGTGTATTAGAAACGACATTTAAAGAAGAAACAGAAACAGACTTATTTGGAGAGCAAGCTGTACTTTGCGGCGGAGTAACTGCGCTAGTAAAAGCTGGATTTGAAACGTTAGTTGATGCGGGATATCAGCCGGAACTTGCATATTTTGAATGTTTACATGAACTGAAACTTATTGTTGACCTTATGTATGAAGGTGGACTTGAAAATATGAGATATTCAGTTTCAGATACAGCGCAGTGGGGCGACTTCGTATCAGGGCCACGCGTTGTAACGGAAGATACGAAGAAAGCGATGGGTACAGTGCTAGCAGAAATTCAAGATGGTACATTTGCAAGAGGTTGGATTGCAGAGCATAAAGCAGGAAGACCGAATTTCCATGCGACAAATGAGAAAGAGAATGAACATGAAATCGAAGTAGTTGGACGTAAATTACGTGAAATGATGCCTTTCGTACAGCCGCGAGTAAAGGTAGGGATGAAATAATATGAAGCAGATTTTGTTCATGGATACGACGCTACGTGATGGCGAACAATCACCAGGAGTGAATTTAAATGAACAAGAGAAATTGCAAATTGCAAGGCAATTAGAGAGACTAGGGATCCATGTTATGGAAGCTGGCTTTGCAGCAGCTTCCGAAGGGGATTTTCAATCGGTAAAACGCATCGCAAATACAATTCAAAATGCTACAGTTATGAGTTTAGCTAGAGCAAAAGAAAGCGATATTCGAAGAGCATATGAAGCTGTGAAAGGTGCTGTATCTCCTCGTCTACACGTATTTTTAGCTACGAGTGATATTCATATGAAATATAAACTTTGTATGTCAAAGGAAGATGTGTTAGATAGTATTCATCGCTCGGTTACACTTGGGAAATCGTTATTTCCGACAGTACAATTTTCTGCAGAAGATGCGACAAGAACAGCAAGAGATTTTTTAGCTGAGGCAGTAGAAGTTGCGATTTGTGCAGGAGCGAATGTAATTAATATTCCAGATACAGTTGGATATACGAATCCAGAAGAATATTATTCTCTTTTTAAGTACTTACAAGAATCCGTTCCTTCATATGAAAAAGCAATTTTCTCTTGTCATTGTCACGATGACCTTGGGATGGCTGTAGCAAATTCGCTAGCTGCGGTTGAAGGGGGAGCATTGCAAGTAGAGGGAACAATTAATGGAATTGGAGAGAGAGCAGGGAATGCGGCATTAGAAGAAGTCGCAGTTGCTCTTCATATTAGAAAAGATTTCTATCAAGCAGAGCCTTCTATGACGCTAAAAGAAATTAAAGCGACAAGTACATTAGTAAGCAGATTAACAGGTATGGTTGTACCGAAAAATAAAGCAATCGTTGGAGCGAATGCATTCGCTCATGAATCCGGAATTCATCAAGATGGTGTATTAAAAGAAGTGACAACGTATGAAATTATTGAACCAGAGTTAGTAGGCGAATCTCAAAACCTATTTGTACTTGGAAAACATTCTGGACGTCACGCGTTTACAGAAAAAATGAAAGAGCTTGGCTATGAATTTACAACGGAAGAACGAGATGCAGTGTTTGAAGCGTTTAAAAAATTAGCTGATCGTAAGAAGGAAATTACTGA
This sequence comes from Bacillus cereus group sp. BcHK124, assembly GCF_027712065.1. Classification (NCBI taxonomy): domain Bacteria; kingdom Bacillati; phylum Bacillota; class Bacilli; order Caryophanales; family Bacillaceae; genus Bacillus; species Bacillus cereus group sp. BcHK124. Next base: position 292,511 of record NZ_JAQFPJ010000005.1, on the reverse strand, counting down.
GGAAGATTTACGAGCACTTATGCTTGGTGAAGCAGCATTTGCGGCTCAGCAATATAATATTACGCAACTGCAAGTACATTTCGTATCAAATAGTACACAATGTGCGACAGTTGTACTAAAAGATGAGGAAGGAAATGTATTCGAAGATGCAGCTACTGGCTCTGGTAGTATTGAAGCGATTTATAATGCAATCCAAAGAATTTTAGGATTAGAATGTGAATTAGCGGATTATCGCATACAATCTATTACACAAGGTCAAGATGCACTGGCTCATGTTCATGTTGAATTAAAAGAAGGAACACATCAAGTATCAGGTTTTGGTGTTGCGCAAGACGTATTGGAAGCGTCGGCGAGAGCATATGTCCACGCAGCGGGGAAATTGAAATCTTTTATCCAGCTTGTGAAATAAGTGTTTGACAGGTGAGAGAGGCTATTCTCACCTGTCAAATTAAAGTTCTGAAAATTCAGTTAAAAAGGAGTGTTGAAATTGGAAAAACGTATCGTTTGTTTAGCTGGTGATGGTGTTGGACCGGAAGTTATGGAAAGTGCGAAGGAAGTATTGCATATGGTAGAAAGGTTATATGGTCATCATTTTCATTTGCAAGATGAGTACTTTGGCGGGAGTGCTATCGATTTAAATGGGCAACCATTACCACAACGAACGCTTGCCGCTTGTTTAGCAAGTGATGCGGTTTTACTAGGAGCAGTTGGTGGACCAAGGTGGGATAGTGCGAAAGAAAGACCAGAGAAAGGATTATTAGCTTTAAGAAAAGGGCTCGGTGTATTTGCGAACGTTCGCCCTGTAACGGTAGAAAGTGCAACGGCACATTTATCGCCATTAAAAAAGGCTGATGAAATTGATTTCGTTGTCGTTCGTGAATTAACAGGTGGGATTTATTTTTCTTATCCGAAAGAACGAACCGACGAAGTAGCAACAGATACACTTACGTATCATCGCCATGAAATTGAACGTATCGTTTCTTATGCCTTTCAATTAGCGAGTAAACGGAAGAAAAAAGTAACATCTATTGATAAGGCGAATGTTTTAGAATCTAGTAAACTATGGAGAACTGTAACAGAAGAAGTAGCCCTTCGTTATCCAGATGCTGAACTAGAACATATTTTAGTAGATGCAGCTGCTATGGAGTTAATTCGGAATCCAGGACGGTTTGATGTAATTGTAACAGAAAATTTATTTGGGGATATTTTAAGTGACGAAGCTTCCGTATTAGCTGGATCATTAGGAATGCTTCCATCAGCAAGTCACGCGGAAAAGGGCCCTTCGCTATACGAGCCTATTCACGGATCAGCGCCGGATATTGCTGGGAAAAATAAGGCAAATCCAATTGCGATGATGCGCTCTGTTGCCATGATGCTTGGGCAATCGTTCGGATTAACGAGAGAGGGGGGTGCAATTGAAGAAGCGATTTCAGCAGTCCTTAAATTAGGAAAATGTACAACAGATATTGGCGGGACTGAAACGACAACTTCATTTACGAAGGCAGTAATGCAAGAAATGGAAGAGCAAGCACTAGTAGGGAGAGGAAGATAATGGGGAAAAGGTTGCTAGATAAACTTTGGGAAAGACACGTAGTTGCGACAAATGAAAATGGATTAGATTTATTATATATCGATCTGCACCTTGTTCATGAAGTAACGTCACCGCAAGCCTTTGAAGGCTTGCGGCTTACAAATCGAACGGTACGCAGACCAGATTTAACATTCGCAACGATGGATCATAATATTCCAACGAAAGATGTTTGGAATATTACCGATCGCATTGCGAAGCAGCAACTAGATACACTTCGGGAAAATTGTAAACAATTTCAGGTGCCGTTAGCGGATATCGGAGATGAAGAGCAAGGGATCGTTCATGTTATCGGACCAGAACTTGGGCTCACGCAGCCAGGCAAAACAATTGTTTGTGGTGATAGTCATACAGCAACGCACGGTGCGTTTGGCGCGCTAGCGTTTGGTATTGGTACGAGTGAAGCGGAACATGTATTGGCAACGCAAACGCTGTGGCAAAGAAAACCGAAAGCGATGGGCATTGAGTTAAAAGGAAAATTACAGAAAGGCGTTTACGCAAAAGATATTATTTTGCATCTCCTTTCAAAGTACGGTGTAGCAGTTGGAACGGGATATGTAATGGAATTTTACGGAGAGACGATTCAGGCTATGGAGATGGAAGAGAGAATGACGCTTTGTAATATGGCGATTGAAGGAGGAGCAAAAGCGGGTATTATCGCGCCAGATGAAAAAACAGTTGCTTATGTAAAAGGACGTAAATATGCACCGAAAGACTATGAAACTTTCGAGAAGAAATGGTCTGAACTTTATACAGATGCAGATGCAATGTATGATTTACATATTTCGATAGACGTTACGGATTTAGCGCCATACGTTACGTGGGGAACAAATCCGAGTATGGGAGTTCGTATTGATGAGAAATTGCCAGAAAAGCATGATGTAAATGACGAAAGAGCATTTTCTTATATGGGATTAAGCCCTGGACAAAGTACGTATGACATTCCAGTTCAGCATGTCTTTATTGGATCTTGTACAAATTCCAGGCTCTCAGATTTAGAAATTGCTGCATCTGTTGTGAAAGGGAGAAAGGTAAAAGAAGGTGTGCGAGCACTCGTTGTGCCTGGATCGAAAAGAGTAAGGGACGCGGCGATGCAAAAAGGACTACATCACATATTTGAAGAAGCAGGATTTGAATGGAGAGAACCTGGATGTTCCATGTGTCTTGGAATGAATCCAGATCAAGTACCTGAAGGAGAGCATTGCGCTTCCACTTCAAATCGTAATTTTGAAGGGAGACAAGGAAAAGGAGCACGAACACATTTAGTTAGCCCGGCAATGGCGGCAGCAGCTGCGTTATATGGTCATTTTGTTGATATTAGAAAGGAGAGTTATGATGGAGCCATTTCGTATTCATAAAGGTACTGTCGCAGTACTTATGAATGATAACATTGATACAGATCAAATTATTCCGAAGCAATATTTAAAGAGAATTGAAAGGACGGGATTTGGGAAATATTTATTTGATGAGTGGCGGTATGATAATGAACGACACGAAAATCCTAATTTCCCACTTAATGCACCAGATAGAAAAGGAGCAAGTATATTAATTACAGGTGATAATTTTGGATGTGGTTCTTCAAGAGAACACGCACCTTGGGCACTTGCTGATTATGGTTTCCGCGTAATTATCGCGGGAGGGTTTGCAGATATTTTTTATATGAATTGTATGAAGAATGGTATGTTACCAATTGTAATGGATAAAGAAATGCGAGAAAAGCTTGCCAAAACGGATGCAAGAGAACAAATAGAAGTAAATTTAGAGAATGAAGTAATTACAACAAGTACGCACAGGTTTCATTTTACAATCGAGAAAATGTGGAAAGAGAAATTATTAAATGGTTTAGATGAAATTAGTATTACAATGCAATATGAACAAGAAATAAAGGAGTATGAAAGAATGGTAGCTGTATATTAAAAGATAACGGAATATTTAAAATGTATTTACATTCAGAATTAAGTATTATATACTATGTAAAAATTAGAGGAGAAAGGGAGTAAGTATTATGAAAACAATGCAATCTATTAAAATGCTTACACAACTACATCATCATACATAAAGCCCTTGAACCTAGCGTGAAAACGTGTAGGTGCAAGGGTTATTCCCGTTGTACCTACACGCTACTAAAGAGCCTTGTAGGTATATTTTATCTACAAGGCTCTTTTTATTTTCGGTTTAGGTGCATGAAATAAGCATACATTAGAAAGGGAAAGGTGTGAGAATTTCGATGACAAAATGGAAACGGGCAAATCCAAATGGAACGAGAGATTATTTATTCGAAGAATGTACGTTAATTGAAGAAGTGGAGCAAAAATTAAGGCGTACTTTTTTAGAGAGAGGTTATGAAGAAATAAGGACACCAACAATTGAATTTTATGATGTGTTCGCCTTTCAAAGCAGGCCGATAGATGAAGAAAAGATGTATAAATTTTTTGATGAAAAGGGAAGGATTATCGTATTGCGTCCAGATATGACAATTCCTTTAGCGAGAGTGATCGGAACGCAGAGGTGTGATACACCACTTAAAGTGACGTATAGCGGAAATGTATTTCGAGCGAATGAGTCCCTTACTGGAAAATATAATGAGATCGTGCAAAGTGGTATTGAAATTATCGGTATTGATAATGTAAGAGCTGAAATTGAATGTGTTATAAGTGTCATTCAATCACTTCAAAAGTTGAAAGTGCAATCTTTTACAATAGAGATTGGGCAAGTGCAGTTATATAAATGTATTGTCAAAAAGCTCTCCATTCATGAGGAAGAAGAGAAAGTTCTTAGAACATATATTGAAAGTAAAAATTATGCTGCTCTATCAAATTTTATTAGAGAAAAAAAATTTGATCGATGTGATGAAACAGTAAGGTTACTGGAGAAATTACCAAGGTTATTTGGGAATTTAGAAGTGATTGAGGAAGCAGAAAAACTCGCCTCCAGTAATGAAATGAAAATGGCCATTGCAAGAGTGAAAGAAATATATGAAGCAATTGACAAGCTAGGCTATGGATCGTACATATCAATTGATTTAGGTATGATTCAACATTTGGACTATTATACAGGTGTTATTTTCAAAGGGTATATATATGAAATTGGAGAAGAAATTGTTAGTGGCGGAAGATATGATGAGTTAATTGGAAATTTTGGAGAAATGTTGCCGGCTGTTGGACTCGCGGTGCAAGTTAATCAAATTGTGAAGGCGCTGCAGGAGCAGCAAGAACCGTATGAACGAAAGAGAATAGATATTATGATTCATTACGAGTTAAATAGATTAGCAGAAGCGGAACGGTTACGAAATTTACTTCAAAAGGACGGGAAAAAAGTAGAGATATCTTTATGTTCTAATTTAAATGACACCTTTCAATTTGCAAGAAAAAATCAAATAGTGACGGTTGTTGAGGCAAAGAACGAATCGTTAGTGGAATATGTATGGAACGAGAAATGGGTAGTCCAGAAAGAAGGAGAAACTTCATGCGTAACATTCAAATTGCGTTAACGAAAGGAAGATTAGAAAAACATGTGATTCCACTCTTTGAGCAGATTGGAATCGATTGTTCAGAGCTTAAAAATAAAGGACGAAAGCTTGTCTTTCAAAGTAAAAATACAGATATCTCATTTATTTTGGTGAAAGCAGTAGATGTTGCTACTTATGTAGAACATGGAGTAGCGGATATCGGGGTCGTTGGAAAAGACGTTTTAATGGAAAACGAAAAAGATATTTATGAAATGTTGGATTTAGGAGTAGGTGTGTGTAAGTTTTGTGTTGCTTCTATTCCTACTTATAATCCGAAGAGCTACCGGAAGAAACGTATTGCGACGAAATATCCACATATTACTTCTAACTATTTTCATGATAAAGGAGAGGATGTAGAAATCATAAAAATAGAAGGGTCTGTAGAAATCGCTCCTATTCTTGGATTGGTAGATGCGATTGTTGATATTGTTGAAACAGGAAAAACATTACAAGAAAATGGACTCATTGTATTTGAGGAAATGTATTCTATATCTGCTCGAATGATTGTGAATAAGGCTGCATTAAAAACTAAAAAAGACGAAATATTCAGTATTATAAATATGATGGAGCAAGAAATTTTGTCAGGAAAATAGGGGGACTTGTAATGGAGATCGTTTTTGAAGATTTTCAAAAGGCGTTATCGAAAATAAAATTGCTACGAGAAAACGCTAACATAATAGAAGAAACTGTTCAAAGAAATGTAAGCGAAATTGTTCGAAATGTAAGGGAGAGTGGGGATGAGGCCTTATCTTTTTATACAAAAAAGTTTGATGGTGTAAAGATAAAAGAGTTTCGTGTAAGTGAAGAAGAAGAAAAACGAGCGAGTATGTTTGTAGAGAATTCATTTTTAGAAGCGTTACAAGAGGCGAAGAAAAACATTATTTCGTACCATGAAAAGCAAAAAAGACAATCGATGTTCGATTGTGCGAGTGAAGGCATCATTAGAGGGCAAATCATTCGGCCGTTAGAGAATGTAGGCGTATATGTGCCAGGCGGAACTGCTTCGTATCCTTCGTCAGTATTAATGAATGTATTGCCAGCAAAACTCGCTGGTGTGAAAAAGATTGTAATGGTAACACCGCCAAGAGAAGGAGGAATTGATCCACATATTTTAGTTGCTGCAAGCCTTGCGGGAGTAGATGAAATTTATACGATAGGTGGTGCGCAAGCAATTGCTGCTTTAGCATACGGTACGGAATCGATTCTGAAAGTGGATAAAATAGTTGGACCAGGAAATTTGTACGTCGCTCTAGCGAAACGAGAGGTATATGGAATAGTAAATATCGATATGATTGCTGGACCGTCAGAAATTGTAGTTATTGCGGATGAAACCGGCAATGCAAAATATATTGCGGCTGATTTATTATCACAAGCAGAACATGACGAGAGAGCGACAGCGATTTGTATTACAACAAATATAGAGTTAGCAAAAGAAGTAGAAAAAGAGATAGAAAGGCAGTTAGAAACATTACCAAGAAGCGAAATTGCACGTGAATCAATAAATAGAAATGGAGCCATTTTTATCGTTCCTTCTATAGATGAGGCACTACAGTTATCGAATGAAATTGCCCCGGAACATTTAGAGTTACATATAAAAGAACCGATGAATGCTTTAGCTTATGTGAAACATGCAGGATCTATCTTTCTTGGACCATATGCACCAGAACCGCTCGGGGATTATTTAGCAGGACCGAATCACGTGTTACCGACAAGTGGAACGGCAAGGTTTTTCTCACCGTTATCAGTCGATGATTTTGTGAAAAAATCAAGCTTTCTGTCTTATACGGAGGAAGCATTAAGAGATGTCCAACATCATATTGTAGAGCTTGCCAATAAAGAAGGATTACATGCGCATGCGAGAGCAATTCAAATAAGATTTGAGGAGGAAGAATAATGCGTGAGTCTAGTCAAATACGTGAGACGACAGAGACAAAAATAAAATTAAGTTTACAGCTTGATGATGGGAAGAACGTTTCTGTACGAACGGGAGTTGGTTTTTTTGATCATATGCTAACTTTATTTGCAAGGCATGGAAGATTCGGTTTGCAAGTGGAGGCAGAAGGCGATGTATTCGTTGATGCGCATCATACAGTTGAGGATGTTGGAATTGTACTCGGAAATTGTTTGAAAGAAGCATTGCACAGTAAAGAGGGGATTAACAGGTACGGCTCAGCATATGTACCGATGGATGAGTCTTTAGGCTTTGTTGCAATTGATATAAGTGGACGCTCATATATTGTATTTCAAGGAGAATTAACGAATCCGAAGCTTGGGGATTTTGATACAGAACTAACGGAAGAATTTTTTAGAGCAGTTGCTCATGCTGCCAATATTACATTACATGCTCGTATTTTATACGGAAGTAATACACATCACAAAATTGAAGCCTTATTTAAAGCGTTTGGTAGAGCGCTTAGAGAAGCAGTCGAAAGAAATGCCAACATTACTGGTGTAAATTCAACGAAAGGGATGTTGTAATTGATTGCCATTATAGATTATGGAATGGGAAATATTCGTAGTGTAGAACAAGCATTAAAGCATATTGGAGCAGCGTACATTGTAACGAGTGATAAAGAAGAGATTTTTAGAAGTGATGGAGTGATTTTACCAGGAGTAGGTGCATTTCCAAAAGCGATGGATGTATTGGAAGAAAAAGATTTAGTGCGTGTGTTACAAGAAATCGGGCGTTCAAGAAAACCACTTCTAGGTATTTGCCTAGGAATGCAGCTTTTATTTGAAAAAAGTGAGGAACTACAAGGCTGTAACGGGCTAAGTTTATTGCCAGGCGTTATTCGAAAGCTAAAGGTTCCTTATAAAATTCCTCATATGGGATGGAATGAGTTAAAGAAAGAAGGAGAAATAGCGCTTTGGAATGGAGTAGAGGACGGTTCTTTCGTATATTATGTCCACTCTTATTACGCAGATTGTCCAAATGAAATTGTGTATGGAATAAGTGATTATGGAGTGAAAGTACCTGGTTTTGTAGCAAAAGAAAATATATATGGCGCACAGTTTCATCCTGAAAAAAGTGGTGATATAGGCATGCAAATGTTGAAAAATTTTAAAGGAGTGGTAGAATCATGGAAATCTTCCCAGCTATCGATTTAAAAAAGGGACGATGCGTTAGACTGTATCAAGGGGAATTTAGTAAAGAAACAGTAATGAATGAAGATCCGGTTGCGCAAGCGATTATATTTGAAACATTTGGAGCGAAACGGTTGCACATTGTTGATTTAGATGGTGCAGTTGCTGGTGAATCGTTAAACTTGTCCGTCATTGAAAGAATTTGCAAGGCAGTACGTATTCCAGTGCAAGTTGGCGGAGGAATTCGATCACTTGTAGCCGTAGAGAAGTTATTTTCAGTAGGGGTAGATAAAGTGATTTTAGGAACAGCTGCTCTTTATGATAAGCCATTTTTAGAAGAAGCAGTTTTTCTATATAAAGAAAAAATCATCGTCGGAATTGATGCGAAAAATGGTTTCGTCGCAACGAGAGGCTGGCTTGATGTATCTGAAATTTCTTACATTGATTTAGCAAAACAAATGGAGAATATAGGTGTTCAAACAATTGTATTTACAGACATTTCGAAAGACGGGACACTTGCAGGACCGAATATAGCACAATTGGAGTTACTACAAAAAAGCGTTTCTACTCGACTTATTGCTTCTGGAGGAATTGCATCTATTCAAGATGTGAAAAAGTTAAATGATATGAACATATACGGCGTCATAATTGGTAAGGCTCTTTACGAGAAAACGATTGATTTAGAAGAAGTGCTAGAGGTAACAAAGTTATGTTAGCAAAACGTGTTATTCCATGTCTAGATGTGAAAGAAGGGCGAGTCGTAAAGGGTGTAAATTTTATAGGACTACAAGATGTCGGGGATCCTGTTGAAATAGCAGCTTTATATAATGATGCGGGAGCAGATGAAATAGTATTTTTAGATATTACGGCAACTCATGAAGGACGAAAAACGATTGTAGATGTTGTAGAAAAAACGGCTTCAAAAGTATTTATTCCTCTTACAGTTGGCGGAGGAATTTCAAATGTGAAAGATATGTACAATTTACTAAGAGCTGGAGCAGATAAAGTTTCAATTAACTCAGCAGCAGTGCGAAATCCAAAATTAATCGGAGAAGGGGCAGAGCATTTTGGCTCACAATGTATTGTCGTCGCAATTGATGCTAGAAAAGTAGCGGAGGGTAAGTGGAATGTATATGTGAACGGCGGAAGAGTTGATACGGGAATGGATGCAATCAGGTGGGCAAAGCGCGTTACAGAGCTAGGCGCAGGCGAAATTTTATTAACGAGTATGGATGCAGACGGAACGAAAAACGGATATGACCTTCGTTTAACAGAAGAAATTTCAAAAAGTGTTTCCGTACCTGTCATCGCGTCAGGCGGGTGCGGTCATGCTGATCACATTATAGAAGTGTTTCAAAAGACAGCAGTTGATGCAGCATTAGCGGCATCAATCTTTCATTACGGTGAGGCGACAATAGGGGACGTAAAGAGAAAGTTAAGAAATGCAAATGTTGAGGTGCGGCTATGAAACCTAACTTTTCAAAAGGACTATTACCAGCAGTTGTAATTGAAGAAGATACAAAAGAAGTTTTAATGCTAGCTTATATGAATGAAGAGGCATATGAAAAAACAATAGAAACGAAAAGAACATGGTTTTATTCTCGTTCAAGAAGGTCGTTATGGAATAAAGGAGAAACATCAGGTAATGTCCAACATGTGCAATCTCTTTATTTAGATTGTGATCAAGATTCAATTGTTGTTGTCGTAAAGCAAGTAGGACCTGCATGTCATACGGGAGAAAAAACATGTTTTCATTACAAAATTATATAGGGGGATACATATGAAAAACGCCTTTACATTACTATTTGAAACAATTAAAGAACGAAAGAGAAATCCACTTCCTGAATCATATACAAATTACTTGTTTTCAAAAGGAGAAGATAAAATTTTAAAGAAAATTGGTGAGGAATGTACGGAAGTAATTATTGCATCCAAAAATAATGATAACGAAGAGCTAGTGAAAGAAATGGTTGATGTATTGTATCACTGCTTCGTGTTATTAGCCGAAAAAAATATATCATTAGAAGATATTATGGAGGAAGTGACAGAAAGAAATGGGAAGCTTTCGAGAGTAGGGGACAGAAGAGAAATAGATACATTATAGGGGGAATACGTATGAAGGTGGATTATCACATTCATTTAGAAGAAGGGCCATATTCAATAGGATGGCTAGCTAAAATAAATGAATCATTACAACATTATGAACCGCTAAAAGAAGAAAAACATTCTATGGAATGGCTTGTGAAAACACAAGAACGCCTGCAAAGACGTGTGAATGAAGGACCATTTACAACGAAATGGATTGATTTATATTTAGAAGAAGCTTTGCGAAAAGGGATAAAAGAAGTTGGTATTGTCGATCATTTATACCGTTTTTATGAAGCGAAAGAATACTATGAAAAATATGTTGATATTAGTGATTCGGGGCTTGGACGTTTACAAAAGGAATGGTTAGACCAAGTAAGGGTAGCTTCACTACATGATTTTACAAAGGCAATTGAAGAGGCGAAAGAACGGTGGAGTAAAAGAGGTGTTACGCTTAAACTTGGAATTGAAGCAGATTATTTTATTGGTGGTGAACAACAATTACAATCTTTACTTGCATTAGGAGATTTTGATTATGTAATTGGTTCTGTTCATTTTTTAAATGGCTGGGGATTTGATAATCCAGATACGAAAGAATATTTTAAGGAACATGACTTATATGCTTTATATGATACGTTTTTCAAAACGGTTGAGTGCGCAGTTCGTTCTGAGTTATTTGATATTATTGCTCATCTTGACAACATAAAAGTATTTAATTATCGGTTAGATGAGAATGAACAAATTTCTTATTATAAGAAAATTGCGCGTGCATTAGTAGAAACAAATACAGCAACGGAAATAAATGCGGGATTGTACTATCGCTATCCTGTGCGCGAAATGTGTCCGAGTCCGCTATATTTACAAGTATTAGCTAAACACGAAGTTCCGATTACACTTTCTTCAGATGCTCATTATCCGAATGATTTAGGGAAATATGTGGAAGAGAATATAAAGACGTTACGTAATCATGATATTGCTCACTTAGCTACATTTACGAAACGAGTCCGAACGATGAGATTACTAGAAGAAGTAACAATTTCAAAATGATCATGATTTTTTCATGAAAACCCATCTTTTTGTTCAAAATAAGAAAGAATAAAAAGGAGGGTAAAGAAATGGTGAAACAACAAAATAAACAAAATGTACAAGATGCACAGCAACAAGCGTATACTTCTGATACGAATGCTACATCTCAATCAGTGATTGAGGAGCAAATTAGTGATACAGTTGCAGAAGGAACAATTGATGTGAAGCTTGGAAAACAATCGCAAGAAAAAGCGTAAAAAGAGGGGAGACTTGCATCTCCTCTTTTTTTATGGAAAAGTGTCGATTTTCAAAACTATAATCAAATTCCTTGGTTTTTATATGTGGATTTCTTACAATGAAAGATAAGAGCTATCCTATTTTGTATAGAAGAGGTGTTAGTATAGTGGCAAAAATATTAGTAGCAGGAAAAATTCCAGCAATCGGATTAGAACTATTAAAAGATCATGATGTAGAAATGTATGATAAAGAGGAGTTAATTTCTTTAGATGAATTAACAGAACGTGTAAAAGATAAAGATGCATTGTTAAGCTTACTTTCTACAAAGGTGACAAAAGAAGTGATTGATGCGGCACCTAATTTAAAGATTGTTGCAAACTACGGTGCTGGTTACGATAATATTGATTACTCATATGCCGGAGAAAAAGGGATTGCGGTAACGAATACACCGAAAGTATCAACGGAAGCGACAGCGGAATTAACATTTGCACTTCTTTTAGCAGCTGCACGTAGAATTCCTGAAGGTGATACGCTATGCCGTACAACTGGATTTAACGGATGGGCTCCATTATTTTTCTTAGGCCGCGAAGTACATGGTAAGACAATTGGAATTATCGGCCTTGGAGAAATTGGAAAGGCAGTTGCAAAGCGTGCAAAAGCGTTTGGAATGAATGTTTTATATACAGGACCAAATCGAAAGCCCGAAGCTGAAAGTGAACTGGAAGCAACATATGTAACATTGGAAGAATTATTACAAACAGCAGACTTTATTACAATTAACTGTGCGTATAATCCGAAATTGCATCATATGATTGATGAGGAACAGTTCAAAATGATGAAGAAAACAGCGTATATTATAAATGCTTCACGTGGACCAATTATGCATGAAGCGGCACTTGCTCATGCTTTAAAAACGAATGAAATTGAAGGGGCAGCTCTTGACGTGTTTGAATTTGAACCGAAAATTACTGAAGAGCTAAAAGGATTAAAGAATGTGGTACTTGCTCCTCACGTAGGAAATGCAACATTCGAAACGCGTGATGCGATGGCCGAAACGGCGGTAAGAAATATTTTAGCTGTATTAAATGGCGAAGAACCTGTAACGCCTGTCAATCAAAAAGTATTCGTTACAAAATAAAAAGAAACCTTCCGGAATCGGAAGGTTTCTTTTTATTTTTCTTTATTTGCTCTTTTTGATGGTCGTTGTCTAAGGAATTGAGATAGCATGTACAAAATATATAGTGGAATAGCAATGAATAAGAAAACAGAAAAATTACCGAATCCTGTTTGGTACATTGTGATAATGATGCCCACTAAAAATAGTGTAATAATGATGCTATATCGTGGAATTGGTACATCTTTTAAACTTGGGATACGAATGCGGCTCACCATTAAAAATGCGAACGTTACAAATACTGTAATAAGAACGATTTTTGGAATGGTATGTGAAAATAATGTTAAGAAAGCAACAAGCCCTCCCGCTGCTGTAATCGGTACCCCAGTGAAGTATTTCATTGAAGTAGAAGATGGTGTTACATTAAATCGTGCTAAACGATATGCTCCGAAAAGAGGGAATAGCCCCGCTATGTATAGTCCGATGATTCCATAATTAGAGAAAGATGTGTAATACATGAGAACAGCAGGTGCTGCACCAAATGTTACGACATCCGCAAGCGAGTCAAGCTCTTTTCCCATTTGTGAATCAACACGTAATAAACGAGCAACACGCCCATCAAGACTATCTAACATCATCCCGATAAGTACTAAAATAGCAGCTGATTTATAATATCCTAAAGATGCATAGCCGATTGACAAGAATCCACTATATAAATTTCCGAGCGTAAATAAGTTTGGAATAGCTGCTCTATACAAAATCTGATCCCTTGCTTTCTGTAATAAATTCTTAATTAGTTTATGAAAGTTTACTTATTTTATCATACCATAAATTTCTTCTTCATACGAAAGAAATTCCCAATTTGTGAAAGATTTCATAGAAGAATGATTTGAAAAATAAGTGAAAAAAGAAGCAACTTTTATAAAGTTGCTTCGTGTATTATTCAAAGTTCGTTGTCATAGTTCCAGTTTTATACCGATTGTTAGGATCGAAACGTAACAAATCTCCATAAATGAGTTTGTCGGAAAGTTTCAATTCCGTTTTTGCTTTTTCAATATTCGGTTGACATAATGAGATGTCTGCTTCTTCACCTGTGTTTCGTTTATAGCACATGTTTTTTGTATAAACATAATCTTCCGAAACGAAGCTACCATCACGCATTACCATAAGAGGGTCTTTTTCTTTAATAAATAGGTCAGTTCCAAATTCAACTGATTGATTTGTTTTAATACCAAGTAAATGAAGTAGCGTTGGTTTAATATCAATTTGACCAGACACTTTAGAAATGACTTTTCCTTCTTGACCAGGCACGTGAATGATGAGAGGGACGCGTTGTAATTGCATAGAATCAAATGGTGTAATAGCGTCTTTCCCAAGGAATTGAGCCATAGCTGCGTTATGGTTTTCAGAAATACCGTAATGATCTCCATAAATGACAATAATGGAATTATCATACAGTCCTTCTTCTTTTAATTGTTTAATAAATTGTTTAAGAGCTTCATCCGTGTAACGAACAGTTGGGAAGTAACGGTTTACAACACCACTTTCTGAATTAAACTCATCAACATATTGATCTTCTGGATTTAGAAGGAATGGAAAATGGTTTGTTAAAGTAATGAATTTTGTATAGAACGGCTGTGGTAAAGATTTTAGCTTTGGAATAGATTGTTCAAAGAACTCTTTATCTTTTAACCCCCAACCGACAGACATTTGTTCTGTGCCAACATAATCATTTAAATTAAAGTAACGATCATATCCAAGTGCAGGGTACATTACATCACGATTCCAAAACGTTTTATCGTTTGAATGGAAGACAGCAGAAGAATATCCGTATTTCTTTAATTGTTCTGGTGTAGCTGTATATTCATTTGTTGCATGAGTAAAGAATACAGAACCGCGGTCTAACGGATAAAGTGAATTTTCAACGATAAATTCAGCGTCAGAAGTTTTACCTTGCCCTGTTTGATGATAGAAGTTATCGAAATAAAAACTATCTTTAATAAATGCATTTAAAAATGGAGTAATTTCTTTTCCATTTATTTTTTTATTAATAACAAAACTTTGTGTAGATTCCATTGAAATCAAAATTACATTTTTACCTTTTGCAGCTCCAAATAAGTTTTTATCAACTTGCTTATCTTTTGAGTCTGTATAGTTTTTAATTTCAGAGAACCCGTCCCCACTCGCAAATACACGTTCAGCTGAAGATTTAGATTGAAGTGTAATATCAAATAGATGATATGTGTATAACCCTAAATTTTTCACGACAGTTTGACGGTCAAACGAGCGTGAGAACATTTGTGGTTTATAAATAATGGAAACAACAATTTGTAGTGCTAATAGAGCTGTTACACCGCTAAAGAAAGTTCTCTTTTCAGAGCGAGAAAGCGGCGTTTTGTCGCAAAATGATGGGAATTTACGCGAAAGAAACATTAAGATGATCGCATCTGCGAATAACAGTAATGTTTTATACGTAAAGAGTTCTTTTATACTCGTCCCTAAATCAGCCATATTATTTGTTTGAAATAATACTGGGAACGTAACGAAATCGTTATAAAACCCATAAAACATTGCATTTCCAAATAAAATGAATGATAGTATAAAACTAATTCCAACTATAATGCGATTTCGGTGTTTAGATGCAAATAAAGCAAAACCGAAAAATAAAAGTAACGCAGCTAGTGGATTAATAAAAAGCATAAATTCTTCAAAGAAATTATCAATTTTAATATCAAACGCTAGCTTGTACACAATATATGTTTTTATCCATAATAAAACGACTGCAACGAGTGCGAATCGCAGTTTTGGAAACAGACGTTGTAGCATAATATACTCCTCTCCTAAAAAGCATGACGGTTCTTGTGGGCCTATTTGATTAGCGCCTCATTTTATATATACGAACAGTCCTTTATTATTATGTTTATTATACTATGAGTATCATTATACGAAAATAAAAGAGAGTTGTGGACTTTTTTATAACAATTGAGTAGAAAAAGGGCAGTAGGAGACAATAAAATGGAGTTTCTATGTATGATTATTATCGTGCGCGGAAAGAATCGTGTAACAATACGGAGGTTATAATGCGAAAATTATTATATTTTATAGTATGCAGTAGTGTTATACTTTTTGCTTCACCAAGTGTGTCGGTAGCAGAGTATGATGCACCTCTTATGGAAGATGCCCTTTATTCTGTCTTATTCCCGAAAATAAATAAAGCAATCGAAAAACAATATGGGAGCTTGAAGCCTTATCAATGCCCGAAAATTATTAGTTTAAAAAAAGTGTAT
Source organism: Bacillus cereus group sp. BcHK124 (assembly GCF_027712065.1). Classification (NCBI taxonomy): domain Bacteria; kingdom Bacillati; phylum Bacillota; class Bacilli; order Caryophanales; family Bacillaceae; genus Bacillus; species Bacillus cereus group sp. BcHK124. The sequence goes on along the minus strand of NZ_JAQFPJ010000005.1, from coordinate 276,582 downwards.
AGCGGTACATATTTATTTCAAGCAGTTATTGAAGTGACAAAGTATGAACGTGTTGCAGGGAAAATTGCGCCACCATTTGAGAAGGTAACGATTACATTTAATAACGAAGAAGGCGAATGGGAAGTGACAAAGGTTTCAGTAAAGCGCTTATCAAACGATACGAAACTAAACTGTAAAAAAGCAATATAAAAAATTGTTTGACAAATAAAATGGTCCTTTGGTATTGTTAATAGCAACAATTAGATGTTTGAAAATTAAATAGACTTACCTCATCTACTCTCAAAGGTAGAGGCCGCGATAGGAAAGAGTAAGCTATGGGAGATTTAATGGGATCTGTGATCATAGGTTGAAAGGGACTATTGCCGAAATATAAGAATAACCATCTTATTCATATATTGGGACTACATTGAATAAATGTAGTACTGTCATAAGATTTATTTTATGGAGAGCTATTTGGAGATGTTGATGCGGTTTCTTATTTTGAGGAGATAACAACTCGTTTATTTTTTCAATATATATTTTTCCTAATAAGAAACGCGTGTGAACATTGTTCCGCGCGTTTTTTGTCTATCTAAAAGCGTGCTGCAATGAATAGAAGATTGGGGTTATGAGTTTTAGAGGAAATAAGGGAGGAATTCAAATGTATTTACACGGCACAAGCCGAATCAATGGGCAAGGACACTTAGAAATTGGAGGGTGCGATACGACGCAGCTAGCAAAACAATACGGAACACCACTTTATGTATACGATGAAGAGTCAATTCGAGGAAAGTGCCGCGCGTTTCATCGTGCTTTTAAAGAAAGTGGGTTCTCTTATCAAGTAGCATATGCAAGCAAGGCGTTCTTGTGCATGGAGATGTGCCGAGTAGCTCGTGAAGAGAATATGTCATTAGATGTTGTTTCTGGAGGAGAATTATATACTGCACTACAAGCAGGATTTCCGGCATCGCGCATTCATTTTCATGGCAATAACAAAACAGATGAAGAAATTGTGATGGCTCTTCAGGCGAATATTGGTTGTTTTGTCGTAGATAACTTCTTAGAATTAGAAATTTTGCATGATTTAGCAGTGCAACATGGGAAATTTGTGAACATATTAATTCGTGTAACGCCCGGAGTAGAGGCGCACACACATGAATATATTACAACAGGTCAAGATGATTCAAAATTTGGATTTGGCGTGTCAAATGGTCAAGCGATGCAAGCAATTGAGCTTGCTTTACAAAAATCCAATTATAACGTGTTAGGAATTCATTCACATATCGGATCACAAATATTTGAAACGGCTGGCTTTGTGCGAGCGATTGAAGTTCTTCGTCAATTTTTAGAAGCAGTGAGAGAGCGAACAAACTATGTAGTAAAAGTGCTAAATGTAGGGGGAGGATTCGGAATACGCTACACAGAGTCCGATGCACCATTAACTCTTGAGACGTATGTGCGAGCTGTAACAAGTGCGGTGAGAGAACAATTTACGTTATGTAATTATCCATTGCCAGAAATATGGGTTGAACCAGGTCGTAGTATTGTAGGTGATGCCGGAACGACACTTTATACAGTCGGATCTGTGAAAGACATTCCTGGTATTCGGAAATATGTATCAGTGGATGGTGGGATGACTGATAACTTAAGACCTGCTTTATATAACGCTCGTTATGAAGCGATGTTAGCGAATCGAGGGAATGATGAGAATGAGGAAGTTGTTTCGATTGCAGGGAAATGCTGCGAGAGTGGAGATATGTTAATTTGGGATATTAATCTACCGAAAGTTACTTCTGCGGATTTACTAGCAATTTCTTGTACAGGGGCATACGGGTACTCGATGGCGAATAATTATAATCGGATTCGTAGACCAGCTGTCGTCTTCGCGAAAGGTGGTACATCACAAATTGTTGTAGAGCGCGAAACATATGAAAATATTATTGGGAACGATCGCATACGTATTAAAGAACTTGTTTAAATGAGGAAAAAGGAGTTGTTCGGATGGGCAATTCCTTTTTTATAAAATAAAATAATTAAAATATATCGGAAAACTAGGATTGAAAAAAATCAGAATTGTGATAAAATACAAATACAAAGCTTATCAAGAGAAGCGGAGGGAACTGGCCCGGCGAAGCTCGGCAACCTGCTTATAGAAAGCAAGGTGCTAAATCCAGCAAAATGGAATCCATTTTGAAAGATAAGGTAAAATATATTACCGAACAGTCTTTTCGAAATGGGAAAGATTTTTTTTATGAATAAAAAGGGGGGCTGTTCGCGTGAGCGTACGGGAACATTTTGAGGAAGTATCTGAGAAAATTGAAGCGATGCTTGCTGATATGAAATATGGTTCAATTACAATTGTTGTGCAAGATGGCAAAGTCATTCAATTAGAGAAAAGTGAAAAAGTACGTTTAAAGTAAAAAGCGCTGACTAGAAAAACTAGAGGCGGTTTTAACCTATTTCATTAGGTTAAAACCGTCTTTTTGCTTTTATAGGGGGAAAAAACATGTTGACGTATGAAACGTGGGAAGAAAATGATGTTTCATTTTCAGAAGAAGATGAAACGAAAGGCGCGTTATCTGTATTAAGTTGGGCTTATAAAGAATATAAAAGTGAAATTGTATACGCATGTAGCTTCGGAGTGGAAGGGATGGTACTGCTGCATCTTATTAACCAAGTAAATCCATCTGCTAAAGTTGTTTTTTTAGATACAAACGTACATTTTCAAGAAACGTATGAATTAATTCAAAAAGTGCGGGAACGATTTCCGTCATTAAATATTATAGAAAAACAACCAGAACTTACACTTGATGAACAAGCCAACTTGCATGGTGACAAGCTATGGGAGAGCAATCCTAATCTCTGTTGTAAGATTAGAAAAATTTTGCCTTTAGAAGAATCATTAGCGAATGAAAAAGCGTGGATATCGGGACTGAGGAGGGAACAATCAGAAACCCGTAAGCATACAAAGTTTATAAATCAAGATCATCGCTTTCGATCTATTAAAGTTTGTCCGCTCATTCATTGGACGTGGAAAGAGGTATGGCGATATGTATACAAACATAGTTTGCCGTATAACCCATTACATGACATTGGATATCCAAGTATTGGGTGTGAGAAGTGTACGTTACCTGTAGGAGAGGGTGGCGATTCAAGAGATGGTAGATGGGCCGGGAAAGTAAAAACTGAATGTGGCCTTCATTATCAATAAGGTGAATTTGAAAATAAAGCTAAGAGAGGGTATAGAAAATGAGTACAAGAAACGAATTAATAAATCGAATAGACGAGACATACGACGTATCACAAATTGAAAAAGAAATTGGGCTAGACAACATTGCATTAAGTGATTTAGAACTATTAGCGACAGGGGGATATAGCCCGCTTACTGGTTTTTTAGGAAAGAAAGATTATGATTCGGTTGTAGAAACGCTTCGTTTAAATAATGGAAGTGTTTGGAGTATACCTATTACATTACCAGTAACAGAAGAGGTAGCAGAGACGCTAAAAGTTGGAGAGGAAGTAAAACTTGTTAACGGTGGAAATGTATATGGTGTCATTCAAATAGAAGATATTTTTGTGCCTGATAAGGAAAAAGAAGCGTTACTAGTGTATAAAACGACGGATGAGGCTCATCCAGGAGTGAAAAAATTATACGAACGACCGAACGTTTACGTCGGAGGAGCTATTGTTCTGACGAAACGTTTTGAAAATAATCCGTTTCCTTCTTATCATTTAGATCCAATTGAAACGAGAGAAGAATTTAAAAAACGTGGTTGGAAAACAGTAGTTGGATTCCAGACGAGAAATCCGGTACATCGTGCTCATGAATATATTCAAAAATCTGCTCTTGAAATTGTAGATGGCCTCTTTTTAAATCCGCTCGTTGGGGAAACGAAGTCGGACGATATTCCTGCTGATGTAAGAATGGAAAGTTATGAAGTATTACTTCAAAACTACTATCCGAAAGATCGTGTCTTTTTAAGTGTATTTCCTGCAGCAATGCGTTACGCAGGACCGAGGGAAGCGATATTCCATGCATTAGTCAGAAAGAATTTTGGATGTACCCACTTTATTGTAGGACGCGATCATGCAGGAGTAGGAGATTATTACGGTACTTATGAAGCACAAGAAATTTTTACAAACTTTACAGTAGAAGAGTTAGGGATTACACCGTTATTTTTTGAGCATAGTTTTTACTGCACGAAATGTGAAGCGATGGCTTCAACGAAAACATGCCCGCATGGAAAAGAGGATCATGTCATCTTATCTGGTACGAAAGTAAGAGAACTATTAAGAAACGGTGAGGTTCCGCCAAGTACATTTAGTCGTAGAGAGGTAGTAGAGGTACTAATTAAAGGTTTGAAAAAAGAAGTAGTAACAGAATAGGGAGAGAATGAGATGGATACGAATATTACTTGGCATACAGCTTCTGTTTCAAAAGATGAGAGAAGAGTGAAGAATGGGCATCATAGTTTTGTCATTTGGTTTACTGGTTTATCAGCTTCGGGTAAATCTACAGTAGCGAACGCGGTTGCTCGTAAACTATTTGAAAAGAATATTGGAAACTATGTACTTGATGGAGATAATATACGTCACGGTTTAAATAAAGACTTAGGTTTCTCTGAAAGTGATCGTATGGAAAATATAAGACGAATTGGCGAAGTAGCGAAGCTATTTGTAGATCAAGGGACTGTTGTTCTTACAGCGTTTATTTCACCGTTTCGAGTAGACCGAAAACAAGTTAGAGATCTATTAGCTGCAGATGAATTTATAGAAGTGTTTGTAAAATGTCCAATGGAAGAGTGTGAGAAACGTGATCCGAAAGGACTTTATAAAAAAGCAAGAAAAGGTGATATTAAAGATTTTACAGGTATCGATTCACCGTATGAGGAACCAGAGCAAGCGGAATTAACTGTAGAAACGCACAAGTATTCTATTGAAGAATGTGCAGAACAAATCGTGAAGTACTTACAAGAGCGTAGTTTTATATAGGGGGGATAAAAAATGAGTTATGAAAAAGTATGGGCTAACAATGAAAAATTAAATCAAACTGAGAAAAATAAATTAAAAAAAGATGGATTGGAAATCTTTAATGATATTCCTTACTATGCAGAGAATGGCTTCGAATCTATTCCGAAAGAAGAGTGGGACGCATTCAAATGGGCAGGGTTGTACTTACAAAGACCGAAGGAAGCTGGTTATTTTATGATGCGTGTAAATATCCCTTCTGGCATTATTACGAATGCACAGGCAGAAGTGCTTGCTTCTATCGCTGAGGATTATGGACGTGACGTAATAGATATTACGACAAGACAGGCAATTCAGTTTCATTGGTTAGAAATTCATCAAATTCCAGATATTTTTAAAAGATTAGCAAGGGTTGGGTTATCTTCAGCTGGGGCGTGTGGTGATATAACGCGTAATATTACGGGGAATCCACTTGCTGGTATTGATGCAAATGAACTATTTGATACAACTGGCATTGTAAAAGAGGTATATGATTATTTCCAACATAATGAAGAATTTTCTAACTTACCACGTAAATTTAAAATGTCTATTAGTTCTAACATTTATAATTCAGCAAACGCAGAGATTAACTGTGTTGCATTTACACCTGCAACGAAAGAAATAGATGGTGAGAAAAAAGTTGGTTTTCATATAAAAGTAGGCGGTGGGTTATCAGCCCGTCCATATTTAGCTGATGAATTAGATGTATTCGTTTTACCAGAAGAAGTGAAGGCGGTAGCAATTGCGATTGCTACGATATTCCGTGATTTTGGATATCGTGAAAAACGTCATTTAGCTCGTTTGAAATTTCTTGTTGCAGACTGGGGAGCAGAGAAGTTTAAAGAGAAGCTAATAGAATATACAGGACCATTACAAAGTAAAGGAGAAAGTGCTCTTAAAGGCTGGAATGCGGGGTACTTTTATGGTGTCCAAGACCAAAAACAAGATGGACTAAAATATGTAGGTTTTAATGTGCCAGTAGGACGCCTACATGCAGAAGAAATGTTTGAGATTGCAAGAATTGCTAAACAATATGGGAATGGACAAATTCGTACATGTAATTCACAAAACTTCATTATTCCGAATGTTCCGCCAGAAAATGTAACTGGCTTGCTAAATGAGCCGTTGTTTGAAGCGATATCAGCAAATCCGAAATCGTTTATTGGTCACGCGGTTTCTTGTACTGGTATTGAATATTGCAATCTTGCATTAGTAGAAACGAAAGAAAGATTACGAAAAATTGCCGAATACTTAGATACACAAATGGCACTCGATGTTCCGGTTCGTATTCATATGGTAGGATGCCCGAATTCATGTGGTCAACGTCAAATTGCTGACATTGGATTGCAAGGTGTAAAAATGAAAACGAAGGAAAAAGGAATTGTTGAAGCATTTGAAATATATGTAGGTGGAACGCTGTTAGATGGTGGTGCTTATAATCAAAAGTTAAAAGGAAAAATAGATGGCGAGGATCTACCTGATGTACTCGCATCATTTATAAGTTATTTCAAAGAAAATAAATTACCAGCTGAAACGTTTTATGATTTTGTAGGCCGTGTTGGTGTAGAGACATTACAAACAGCGTTAAATAACGTGTTAGAAGAAGTAATAGCGTCTTAGGAGGGGTAATATGGATTTATATCGATTTGAAGCGGTATTAGTGAATAGCATTGTTCCGATTGTTGTTGTTGCTGAAAGTGAAGAACAGGCATTTAAGATGGCGGAGATTGAGCTTGAAAAACATTTTTTACCGTTACCAGAAGTAAAGGAGATTGCTTTGTTTGAAAAAAAGAAGATTCGAAAAAGCGCAGCCTTTGTTATTCATGAGTAAGGAACATTGAAATATTAAGAAATGAAAACTTCCATTCCTATATAAGGATGGAAGTTTCACTTTAATAGTAGAAATGAGGAGAGATGATGGGAAAAGTATATATCGTTGGAGCGGGCCCTGGTGATCCAGATTTAATTACTGTAAAAGGATTGAAATGCATTGAGAAAGCAGATGTTATTTTATACGACCGTCTCGTGAATAAAGAATTGCTTTCTTATGCAAAGCCTGAAGCGGATTTAATTTATTGCGGAAAACTACCAAATTATCACACGATGAAGCAAGAGACAATTAACACGTTTCTTATTAAATATGCGAAAAAAGGAAAAGTTGTAACGAGGCTAAAAGGTGGGGATCCATTTGTATTTGGTAGAGGAGGAGAAGAAGCTGAAGCGTTAGCAAAGCAAGGTGTACCGTTTGAAATCGTTCCTGGTATTTCAGCTGGAATAGCTGCTCCTGCTTATGCTGGTATTCCAGTGACACATCGTGATGCAAGTGCAAGTTTTGCTATTGTGACAGGGCATAGAAAAGAAGATGCTGAAGAGGATGTGAAGTGGGAAAATTTAGCGAAAGGTGTAGAGACTTTAGCTGTGTATATGGGGGTTAGCAATTTACCCTACATATGTGAGCAACTGATAAAGCATGGAAAAGATAAAAGTACGCCTGCTGCTATTATTGAGCGGGGAACGACATCTATGCAGCGCACAGTTGTTGGGACGTTAGGAACAATTGTAGATGTTGCGAAAAAAGAACAAATTCAAAATCCGAGCATGATTGTAATTGGAGAAGTCGTCCGTTTTAGAGAAAAAATCCATTGGTTTGAGAAACAGACAGAAAGTACGTATCAAGTAAGTGGAGTGTTATAAAATGAAAGCCATCTTATATATATGTCATGGAAGTCGCTTGAAAGCAGCGAAAGAAGAAGCGGTTGCATTTATTACGTCATGTATGAACCGTGTAGAGGCAAGTATTCAAGAAATTTGTTTTTTAGAGTTAGCGAGTCCAACTATTGATGAAGGGTTCCGTACATGTGTGAAGCGTGGTGCTACAGAGATTATTATTATTCCAGTTTTTTTATTAGCGGCAGGTCATGTGAAAAAAGATATCCCGTTTGAATTGGAAAAGTTAAATAATCAATATCCAAGTATAAAAGTGACCTATGGTAATCCATTTGGTGTATCAGAAGCACTTATAAAATCAGTGTATAGCGGAAGTGGCATTGAACAGGAAGATAAGAATGAAGTGACGTTACTTCTCGTTGCAAGAGGGAGCAGTGATCCTGAAGTATTAAAAGATATAAACTGGATTGCTTCTTTATTTCAAACGGAAGAGAAGATTAAGAAAGTAGAAGTTTGTTACTTAGCGGCTGCCGAGCCGAAATTTGAGGAGAAGTTAAAGGAAGTTGTAGAACGAAAAGAAAAGAATATCGTTGTGCTACCTTACTTGTTATTTACAGGTTTACTTATGAAACATATTGAAAAAGAAGTGCGCCAATATGAGCTAGATGAGATAAAAATAAGTCCGTATTTAGGAAAGAATGAAGCGTTTCAGTATATGTTAATTCAGAAAACGAAGAAATTATTGAAGGGAGATCAATATGTATCCACTTACAGTGCGAGTTGAGAAGAAACGTGTTGTTGTCATTGGTGGAGGGAAAGTCGCGGGATTCAAAATTATTCCTTTACTAAAACAAGGTGCAGATATAGTTGTGGTAAGTCCTGAATTGGATGCGAATTTAGTGAAACTTGTAGAAGAAAAGAAAATTCGTTGGTATCAAAGGGAGTATGAAAAAAGTGATATTAATGGTGCTTTTTTAGTTGTAGCAGCGAGTAGTGATGCCGTATTGAATGAAAAGGTTGCTGAAGATACGGCAGAAAATCAGCTGGTAAATGTTATTACGAATCCGGAAAGTGGAAATGTTCATTTTCCGGCGGCGTTTCATCGTGGGCTACTTAATATAGCTGTTTCTACTGGAGGAGCGAGTCCGAAACTTGCAAAAAAAATTCGAGATGATATCGCAAATAAATATGATGAGACGTATGAATCGTATCTGGATTTTTTATACGAAGTTAGAATAAAAGTGAAAGAATTACAAATAGAGAAAAGAGAGAGAAATATATTGTTGCAAGAGGTATTGAAGTCGATATATGTTCAAAATGAACAAAAAAGAGAATTGTTTTTACAAGAATTAGAGAGAAGAGTTCATATAGGATAATAAATAAATTGTACTTTACAACTATAAAAATATAATTTATAATCACAAGTAACTTCAATAGATGAAATCGATGAGCAAGAAGAGTATGTATATTTGATACGTTCAGAGAGCTGGGGTAAGGTGTGAGCCCGGTACGATAAAATATACAGAATGGGCTTGCGAGAGGTATGTTGAACATTGTAGTAGGCAACCCGGGTTCCGCCGTTAAAAGGATAGAGTATCGGAGTTTTTCCTGTACTTGAACAAGTGGGATTTATCAATCCAATTGAGGTGGTACCACGGTATTAACATTACATATATCGTCCTCTACATGCATATTTGCGTGTAGGGGACTTTTTTATTTTCTAAAGGAGGTGTGCGAGTATGAAATGAAAGTGTATAATTAACAAAAGTTTAAATATTCAGAAAAGGAGAATTTATGATGAAAGAAACACAGCAATGGACGTCGAAAATAGGCTTTGTACTCGCAGCAGCCGGAGCCGCAGTAGGTCTTGGTGCAATATGGAAATTTCCATATGTTGCAGGTAATGGCGGGGGAGGCGCATTCTTCCTTGTATTTTTACTATTAACTTTATTTATAGGTATGCCACTCCTTTTAGCTGAATTTGTTATTGGGCGTAGTACGCAAAAAGAGGCAGTTACAGCGTATAAAGTATTAGTGCCAAATAGCAAGGTATATCCTTGGATTGGTCGCATGGGAGTTGTTACTTGTTTTAGTGTACTATCTTTTTATAGTGTTGTAGGTGGATGGATTTTACTTTACTTATACTATAGTGTGACAGGAAGCTTCTGGAATGGAGTGACTGATTATGGGCAATTATTCGGTGAGACGATTTCAAATCCAGTAAGCGCGATTGGAGCGCAATTTGTCTTTATGCTTTGTACGATTTTTGTTGTAAGTAAAGGTGTAGAGAAAGGGATAGAAAAAGCAAGTAAGTATATGATGCCGCTATTATTTATTTTGTTTATTGCAATTATTGTTCGTGCGTTAACACTGGATGGTGCTTTTGCTGGGGTAGAGTTCTTCTTAAAACCAGATTTTTCAAAACTGACAGCAGATACGATTTTATACGCGATGGGACAATCATTCTTCTCGCTAACAGTTGGGGCCTCGGTAATGGTCACGTATAGTTCCTATTTGAAGAAAGAAGAACATTTAGCGAAATCAGCAACATCTATTGTAAGTTTAACTGTTTTTATTACAGTACTTGCAGGATTAGCGATTTTTCCGGCGATTTTCGCATTAGGTGTTAAGCCGACTGAAGGACCGGGGTTACTATTTATCGTCCTTCCAGCAGTATTTGCGAAAATACCATTTGGACAATTTTTCTTCATTATGTTTTTGGTGTTATTTTTCTTTGCAACGTTAACATCTGCGATTTCCATGCTTGAAATTGTAGTAGCATCTGTTGCGAAAGATAACGAGAAAAAGCGTCCGTCAGCATCGTTATTAATTGGTATTCTTATTTTTGCAGTTGGAATTCCGTCAGCTCTATCGTTTGGAATTATGAGTGATGTGAAAATATTTGGGAAAACATTCTTTGACTTAGTCGACTTCTCAGTAAGTAACGTATTGCTGCCATTAGGGGTACTAGCTATTTCGTTATTTGTACCAAATAAAATGAGTAAAGAAATGTTAATGAAAGAATTAGAAGTTACGGAAACGAAAGGGAAAACATTATTTAATATTTGGTTCTTCTTACTTCGTTATGTTATTCCAGTAACTGTAATTATTGTATTTTTAAATGCGATAGGCGTATTTAAAATGTTTGCATAATAAAAAGACGGAGATTTCTCCGTCTTTTTATTATGTTGTAGGTGTATTTAATAAACGATTATATGCTTTATAGGCTGTGACGACTGCGAGGAATGATCCGATTAAAAATAAAACTGAGCCGCCAAATGTAAATATCCGGCCAATAAAAGTTTCTCTAGCTTCTTGTATTTCTTGTTGTAATTGTGTATTCATATAATTCACCCCGTAAACTATAGGCATTTAGTTGTAGTCTATGTGGAATGCCTATAGTGTGTGAAGGGGAAATAAAAAAACTCGGTATGCACCGAGTTTTTTTATAATCCGATATAAGGAGATGGATCAACTGCGTTTGTCTTACCGACATTCCATTCTCCAAGATGAAGTTCAAAGTGTAAATGTTGTCCGTATGATTGGCCGGTATTCCCCATAAATCCAAGTTGAGTTCCTTGTTTTACAGTTTGTCCATTCGATACAGAACGGCTACTCATATGAGCATATACTGTTGTATATGTTTTTCCGTTAATACGGTGAGATAAGTACACAACATTTCCGTAACTAGATGATAATTCTGAGCGAATAACAACGCCATCTGCAGCGGCAATAATTGGAACAGTTCCTGAAGCAGCGATATCGATTCCTTTATGGTTATCAATAGAGCGCACGCCAAAACCAGAAGTTTTTGATCCAGCTGCTGGTTTAATAAATCCTCCGATGTTTGTATCGTGTGGTGTTGGGGCCGCTTGAGCTGTTTGAGCAGATGAAGCAGCTTGTTTACGAGCTTCTTCCGCCTTGCGAGCTTCCTCAGCTTTACGAGCTTCTTCTGCGCGTTTTTCTTCTTCAATTGCCTTTTGAACAGCTTGACGCTGATTTTCTAAAATGCCTTTAGATTCTTCTAATCCTTCAATCTCTGAATCTACTTTTGCCACTTTCGTATGTAGATCGCTAATAAGAGTTTGTTGCTGTTGTTGGTTATTTTGTAATTCTTGTTGTTTTTGTTCTAATTTTTGCTCGGATTCTTTCAGTTGTTGCTCTTTTTTCTCAACAGCCTCTTTTTCTTTCGTCACAGCATCTTGGTCAGTTGTTTGTTTTTTCACAATATCAGTATCGTTGTTTAAAATTAAACTGACAGAGTACATATTATCAACAAGATCAGCAATGTTTGCAGAATTTGTTAATACTTCCGTAATGATATTTGTGCGAGGTTTTTCTTGCATAGATTGCAGTCGTTGCTTAATAACTTCCTGACGTGTATCTATGTTTGTTTGTAATTGCTCTATATGTTTCTTTTTTTCAGTAATTATTTGTTGTGTTTTACTAATTTCTTTTTTTGTATCGTTTAATTCAGCTTCGTTTTTATTAATAGAAGTAGTTAAATCGTCGATTTTCTTTTGTAATTCTTGAATTTCTTTTTCTATTTGTTCTTTCTCGGCTGATTTATTTTGTAAGTCATTTTGTTTTCCTTCTAATTCAGATTGAATATTAGATAATTTATCTTGATTCGTTTCAGCGTATGCGGGTGAAAGTAACGGGGAAGCAAAAATCGTTCCTGCTGCTAAAACGCTGAACGCTACAAATTTCTTTTTCATGGTTGTCTAGCTCCTTTCCCTATGAATGTTATATATCATAAGAAGAAGAGTGTCTATCGTTGTAACCATAATGTAAAGAAAATTTTATAAAATTACTAAGTTTTGTCGGAATTTATCATTTTTCAACGATAAATTTCACTGTAGATTCATTTTTTATATTTGTGTAACAAAGGTTTGTTTTTAGAGTTTTCTTGTAAAATAAAGGGAAAAGTGAATTTGTTTTATGTAGTGAAATATTAGTTATATATTCAATAAAACACTGGTAAGGAATCGTTCTCATGTTAGGTTTTCTGACATGGGTTTTATTTTTGTCAAGAAAATTATTTGCGTTCGGGCAAAGTTATTTTGTTGTCAGATTTTAAATTTTGATTTATGATTTTTAACAGGGACAAAATGTAGTGAATTGTCGAATAATATGTAATACTCTTAATTTCAAGTTTTATAGAGATAGATAGAATGAGAGATAGAGTGACACATCGAAGAGGGGGTTACAACAAATATGAAAAGAATAGGACTTGCATGGCAAATATTAATTGGTCTTACGCTAGGTATTGCAGTTGGGGCAATTTTCTTTGGCAATCCGGCAGTGGTGAGCTATTTACAACCAATTGGTGATATTTTTATCCGATTAATTAAAATGATCGTTGTACCGATTGTTGTAGCGAGTATTGTTGTTGGGGTTGCTGGTGTTGGCGATGTTAAAAAATTAGGTCGACTAGGCGGAAAAACAATTATTTACTTTGAAATTATTACAACAATTGCAATTATTGTCGGTCTATTAATTGCGAATATTTTCCAACCAGGAAAAGGCGTAAATATGGAGCAGTTAACAAAGACAGATATTTCGAAATATACACATACGACAGAGCAAGTACAAAGTCATTCGTTTGCAGATACATTTGTAAATATTGTTCCAACAAACATTGTAAAGTCATTAGCTGACGGAGATATGCTTGCTATTATCTTCTTCTCTGTATTATTTGGTTTAGGTGTAGCGGCAATTGGTGAAAGAGGAAGACCGGTTCTTCAATTTTTCCAAGGTGTAGCTGATGCAATGTTTTACGTAACAAACCAAGTTATGAAATTTGCACCATTTGGTGTATTTGCGTTAATTGGAGTTACAGTTTCTACATTTGGTCTTTCTTCATTAATTCCATTAGGGAAATTATTAATTGTAGTATACGGAGCAATGATTTTCTTCGTTGTAGTCGTATTAGGAATTACAGCGAAAATATTTGGAATTAACATTTTCCAATTCTTTAAGATTTTAAAAGATGAACTGATCTTAGCGTACTCTACAGCAAGTTCAGAAACAGTTTTACCAAAAATCATGGAGAAAATGGAGAAGTTTGGTTGTCCAAAGGCAATTACATCTTTTGTTATTCCGACAGGTTATTCATTTAACTTAGATGGATCAACTTTATATCAAGCAATTGCGGCTATTTTCTTAGCACAAATGTATGGTATTGATTTATCTATTACACAACAAATTACATTATTACTTGTATTAATGCTTACATCAAAAGGTATTGCGGGTGTACCTGGCGTATCATTCGTTGTATTATTAGCGACACTTGGTACAGTAGGTATTCCAGCTGAAGGTTTAGCGTTTATTGCTGGTATTGACCGTATTTTAGATATGGCCCGTACAGCAGTTAACGTTGTAGGTAACTCTTTAGCAGCTGTAGTTATGTCTAAGTGGGAAGGTCAGTATGACGCTGAAAAAGGACAAGCCTATTTGAAAGAAATTTCTAATAAGCAAGCAGCTTAATTATAATTTGAACAAGCTCTCACATAATATGTGGGGGCTTTTCTATATAGAAAGGGAGCAGACGAAATGAAACGTAAATATGGTGACGGTTCTTCGTGGAAGCGACTAATAGAGAGGGATTATACTGTTAAGCAAATAGAAGAAGGAATGCTAGGAATACTGGAAATAAAAAAGGTGAGAGAACCTAGTTGTAAAGAATATGATGGTAAGGAACTTTGTATTGCTGGTAATCAGTATACGTGGATTCAATATTTCATAGATGGGAAAAACTTTGCGATTACAGCTATGTTAGATGATCAGAAAAAATTAGTGCAATATTATATCGATGTGGCGAAAGAATATGAAATAGATGACTGTGGCTTACCATATTTTGATGATTTATATTTAGATGTAGTGTTATTACCGAATGGTAAAATGTATGTACTCGATGAAGATGAGCTAGAGGATGCTTATAAAAGTGGCGATGTTACAAAAGAAGAGTATGAGTTAGCTTGGTACACTACGAAATGGATCATAGCTGCAATGAAAAATAGTGAATTTTATTGGATTTCAATATTGGAAGAAGAAATCAAAAAGTTAAAATGATTATTGTATTCAAATTTTTGTATAATTACCAAAAAAATCTATACAAAAAATAATTGACTTTTGTTTTGTAAGCGAGTAAAGTTAGGGAAGAAATTATTATTAAAAAATAAATATGAAACCTTCTTATAAAGAGAGGCGGAGGGACTGGCCCTACGATGCCTCGGCAGCGGACTCGATTTCAGAGTGCTGTGCCAAATCCAGCAAGCATATGCTTGAAAGATGAGAAGAGCGTTTCTTATAGATGTATAAGACCTCTTCTCGTTGGAAGAGGTCTTTTGTTATTCATTAGAAAAAGGTTGAAACTAGGGAGAGATGGTACTTTGAAAGAAACGAGAGGAAATGGTTTGGCATTATTACCACTTGGGATATTTTTGGCGCTATTTATTGGTTCTGGAATTATTACAGGTGATTTCTATAAATTGCCGATACTTGTAGCAATTTCAATTGCTGTAGGAGTCGCTTTAGCAATGAATCGTAAAGAAAGTTTTCATGTAAAAGTGGAACGATTTGCTAAAGGTGCAGGGAACCCAGACATTATGATTATGGTTCTGATTTTTGTACTGGCAGGAGCATTTTCTGAAACAGCAAAAGGGATGGGTGGCGTTGATTCTACAGTTAACTTAGCGTTATCGATTTTACCACAAGGATTTATCGTAGCTGGCATTTTCGTTATAGGAGCATTTATTTCATTAGCGATGGGAACTTCAATGGGAACAATTGCTGCATTAGCACCAATTGCTGTAGGTATTAGTGGGCAAACTGATATCTCAATTGCACTTACGATGGCTACTGTTGTTGGCGGAGCGATGTTTGGTGATAATTTATCATTTATTTCAGATACAACAATCGCAGCTGTACGTTCACAAGGAACAGAAATGAAAGATAAGTTTAAAACGAACTTTTTAATTGTATTACCAGCAGCTATTATTACAATTGTACTATTAGTAATCATTACTTTAGGAAGCGATACGCAGATTAAAACGCATAGCTTTGACTGGATAAAGATTTTACCGTATGCAGGAGTACTTATTACAGCGCTACTTGGTTGGAATGTACTTATCGTGTTAACTGGTGGAACTGTACTATCTGGGGTTATCGGTCTTTTAGATGGAAGTTATACGTTAGAGAGTTTCTTTAAAAGTGTAACGACTGGAATGGGCGGTATGATGGAGTTAGTATTACTTGCTATTTTAATTGGCGGTATGGTCGAATTGATTCAATATAATGGTGGCATTCAATATTTAATGAATATTTTAACGCGTAACATTCGTTCAAAAAAAGGAGCAGAGTTCGGTATCGCTGGTTTAGTAGGTATGACGAATATGTGTACAGCGAATAATACCATTTCTATTATCTTTACAGGTCCGCTTGCGAAAAACATTGCAGATCAATATGAAATTGATCCTCGTAAATCAGCGAGTGTATTAGATCTTTTCTCGTGCTGTGTGCAAGGGTTAATTCCGTATGGTGCGCAAATGTTAACAGCAGCAGGATTTGCGGCGTTATCTCCAATTGAACTGTTACCATATGCGTTTTATCCAATCTTAGTTGGCGTATGTGGAATCATTTCTATATTAATTGGTTTCCCAAGGTTTTCTAAAGTAGCGGAAAAGAAAGAGTATCATAAAACAGCATAATGAAAATGAAGTGTATGAAAAGTAACGAAAGCCGTACAGAGAACATTCTCTGTACGGCTTTTTATGTGCGGGAAAAGAGTGAATGATCCCATGCTACCGTATGTTTTTACAAAAGGCTGAATGCAACTCGGTCTTAAGTCTGAGTTAAAAACGGTTCTTAAGCTCGTTATGGAAAAAAGAAAAAATAGTTAAGATAAGAGTATCAAATCGAAGGGAGGCAAGCACAAGATGAAACAATTTCTAGCGTTTATCGCGGCTGGTATTTTAGCTTTAATTGCTCTTGGCAGTCTTGCTGGTATTATAGGATTCGCAATTGGAGCAGGAGTTGTGTACTGGAGCTATAAATCATTTGTGCGAGCACAATCATTTTTTGGAAAGTTAGCTTGGGGTATTGTTGGTTTGATCGGCTTGTCCATCGCCCTTTCGCATTCCCCAGCATTAATCGGTATAGCAGCATTAGTAGTTTTATACTACGGATACCGTGAGTGGAAAAAAGAAAAAGATGTAGTTGTTGATTCTGCTCCAGAAAGTTCTAAACCATATAGCAACTTTGAAGATGAGTGGAACAAGTTAATGAAAAACTAATATAAAATCAATCAAATTTATAAAGTAGAAGAGAGGAAGATTATAATGAAACAATCTTTATTCGGACGTGTACGCGATGCAATTTTAGCAGATTTTCATAATGTGTTAGATGAGAAAGAAAGAAAAAACCCAATTGCTATGTTAAACCAATATTTACGTGATAGTGAGCGTGAAATAACAAAAATTGAGAAGTTAATTCAGCGTCATAAAACATTAAAATCTAACTTTGCTCGTGAGCTTGAGCAAGCACGTTATTTCGTGAATAAAAGATCTAAGCAAGCGATCATCGCTCAAGAAGCAGGCGAACTACAACTACATGAGCGTGCATTAGAAGAAGTAGCTTATTATGAAGGGCAAGTAACTCGATTAGAAGAAATGTATGCAGGTGTTGTAGAACAAATTGATGAGCTAGAGCGTCGTCTTTCTGAAATGAAAAATAAATTAAAAGAAATGCACGCAAAACGTATGGAATTAATGGCACGTGAAAATATGGCACATGCAAATCGTCGTATGAATACTGCGATGCATAAAATGGATGAAAATAATCCATTCTTACGCTTTGAAGAAATTGAAGATCATATTCGCGACTTAGAAACTCGTATGAACGAGGAGCATGAACGTGACACATTTGATATGAAGATTGCAAAGCTTGAGCGTGAAATGAAAGAAAAGAATGATGTATCGTTAACGAAAGAGTTAACAAAATAATAGTAGTATATTATAAAACAGGCTTATGATATAGTGATAGGAGAAAAGGTGTTGGAAAGCAATGCCTTTTCTTCTATGTATATGTGACAAGAAGGGGGGAGCTGAAATGAAGAAACATTTTTCAAAGACACAATTAATGGGGATGCTCCTCATCATATTTGGATTCGGTCTTTTTCTTGATATGATACTTGGACATTTTGAACCAGGTGGTCTCATTTTTGCATTTATTATGCTTATGTTTGGAAGGCATTATCGTAAAAAGAATCGTTATGTACGGGGAAATGTATTTTTATTTGTCGGTGGTATCGTATTTTTATTCTTCTTATTTTCATCAGCAGCATTTGTTCTTGTCGTATTTGCTTGTTTAGCTTTAATTGGTTATCAATTGATTCAACAAGGGCATCAGCAAAAAGCAATGAAGGTTGAAATTAAAGAAGAAGGGATTATAGACGAAGAGAAGCAAATATATCGTACAGAACCATATTTAAAAAATATGTTTGTAGGCAATGTACGAATGATGGATCATATTTATGAACTTGAGGATATTAATGTTCAATATGGTGCTTGTGATGTGGAAATAGATTTAACAACTGCTATGATTCCAGAAGGAGAAACGGTAATTGTTATTCGGGGTGTCGTTGGTAATATTCGTTTATATGTGCCATATGATATTGAACTGTCTTTAAATCATTCTGTTATTGTCGGACGTGTGCTCTTGCCAGGTCATGAGGAGACAGGGTTTAACCGCAATGTTACATTTAGAACAGAGCAGTATAAAGAGGCTCCTCGTCGTATTAAAATTATTTCTTCGCTTGTCGTAGGCGATACGGAAGTGAGGAAAGTATAATGAAGAAACAAAAAAATATTTCGTGGATGTATATTCGTTATTCTATGTTGTCCTCAGTTAGTATCGCACTCATTTGTACAATTGTATATGTATGGAAAAGCGAGCAACAAGTATATGATTTATTATGGAAGGAATCCATCGCTTCTGTTCCAATTGGCTTGTTTATTATGACTACAAGTTTACTTATCGGGGGGATTGTAGGATATGCAATCGGTTACTATATAGAGCAGCGTATACAAGGATTAAATACGTTTCTATTTGAAGTAGAGCGAGGGAATTTTCCGAGTGATGTTTCGTTTACTGCAGATGATGAATTTCATGAAGTGGAACGAAAAGTAATCGGTCTGGCTCGTCGATTAGAGGAGCAAGCTGGACTCTTTCAAAAGGTAACGAATGAACGAGCTCATTGGAATGAAGAGATGAGACAAGAAGCGATTTCCCAAGAAAGGCATCGATTGGCGAGGGAGCTGCATGATTCTGTAAGTCAGCAACTTTTTGCAATGTCGATGATGATGTCGGCTATTAATGAACAAGTAGCTGAATTTCCAGAAACGACGAAAAAGCAGTTACAGCTCGTTGAAAATATGGTTGTAAATGCACAGTCAGAAATGAGAGCATTGCTTCTTCATTTACGCCCAGTACAGTTAGAAGGTAAGAAACTAACAGAAGGTATAGAAGAATTATTAACAGAACTATCTAGAAAGCAACATATGAAAATTGAATGGTTAATTGAACCGATTCAATTAAAAAAAGGTGTAGAAGATCACTTATTCCGCATTGTACAAGAGGCGCTATCTAACACTTTACGTCATGCGAAGGCAAAGAAAACGGAAGTGCGTCTTCGAAAAATTGATCAATATGCAATATTGAAAATTATTGATGATGGTGTAGGTTTTAAAGTAGGAGTGAATAAGGCTGGTTCTTACGGATTAAGGTCAATACAAGAGCGTGTTCATGAAATTGGTGGGACATTAAAGGTACTTAGTTTTCCAAATAAAGGTACACAAATAGAAGTAAAAGTACCGATTATGATTGAGAGAGGGGAGAATCATGATTAAAGTATTACTAGTGGATGATCATGAGATGGTTCGAATGGGTGTATCAGCATATTTATCAACGCAGCCAGATATTGAAGTAGTTGGAGAAGCTGAAAATGGAAGAAAAGGTTCAGAGTTAGCTTTGCAATTAAGGCCGGATATTATTTTGATGGATCTTGTCATGGATGAGATGGATGGTGTTGAAGCAACACGTGCTATTATTCAAGAATGGCCAGAAGCAAAAATTGTAGTTGTAACGAGCTTTTTAGATGATGAGAAATTGTATCCTGTTATTGAGGCCGGAGCGACAAGTTATTTATTAAAAACATCAAGAGCGAGTGATATAGCAGACGCTGTACGAGCTACTTATGATGGAGAAACGGTATTAGAGCCGAAAGTTACTGGTAAAATGATGTCTCGTATGCGTCAGAAGAAAGAACAACCTTTGCATGAGGAGTTAACAGAAAGAGAGTCTGAAATTTTGTTATTAATTGCAGAGGGGAAAAGTAATCAAGAGATTGCAGATGAGTTGTTTATTGCCCTCAAAACAGTAAAGACACATGTGAGCAATATATTAAATAAGCTAAATGTAAGTGACCGGACACAGGCGGTTATTTATGCGTTTCGACATCAATTGACGAAATGATAAAGTGAAATTTTAACCAGTGGGGTGGTCCCCACTGGTTATTAGTTTGTACAAAATCTTTTTATTGACGCCAATAAATGTAAGCGTTATCATTAAGTTGTTAACAGTACATACAAAGGGGAGAATGTATATGCTAGTTCAAACTATATTCGGTATGGATAAGTCTAAAAAACTAGGGGATTATGTGAACGCATTACAAGCACTTTGTGAACAATATAATGTTGAAACAGATAAAATTGCAATTGTTGAGGCGACAGAAGAGTACTATTTATTTTTAATAAAGCAAGAAGAGTGCTACGATGTTGTCAAAGTAGAAACAGTGGATACAAATATCGATTATTATACGAAAGCGTATAAAATAAGCAGTTTTAATCATACTGCTTATCAAATGTAAAAAAACTCCCTTTCGGGAGTTTTTTAGGATGCTTTTATTTCACGAGATTCGGTGAGTAAGGGAACTTTTTTCGCGCCGCTTAGCTTAGCGATTGTAAGGCCGATAAGAGCTCCGATTAATGCAGGTACTAGCCAACCTATTCCTTCATTATATAAAGGGATAAATTCAAAATATGATGTGATAAATGAAACTGAAATACCACCTTGTTTTAATCCATCAAATACGCTTACGATTGCTGCGCCAATTAAAGCACCTACATAAACAGAGCGATATCCACCGAAATATTTATGCAGTAACGATAGTAGAACAAGTACAATCGCAACTGGATATACAACAAGTAAAATTGGAACAGAGATGGAAATGATTTTTGTTAAACCTAAGTTGGCAACTAATAATCCCAATACACAAATGATACTTGCGAATGTTTTGTATGAAAATTTAGTCAATAATGTTGAGAAATATTGACTACATGCAGATACAAGTCCAACACATGTTGTTAAGCAAGCGAGTGTAACGATAAGAGATAATAAAAGCAGACCATATGGACCGAATAATTGTTGTACGATTACAGTAAGTAATTTTCCACCATTCTTTGCATATCCGAGCGAGACGCTAGTTGCACCGAGCCAGCCAAGCGCACCATATACAAGTACGAGGCCAATAGCAGCAATAAGTCCAGCTTTGGCTGTTGCGATGGCAATGGATTTACGATCCTTCACACCTTTAGAGCGAATGGTATTTACAACGATAATGCCAAATGCAAGTGCTGAAATGGTATCCATCGTTAAGTAACCTTCCATAAAGCCTTTGAAAATCGGAGAAGTTTGATACTCTTGCATTGCAGGTCCTGATTGTCCAAGTGGTGTAAATACACTTTTAACAAACAATAAGAAAATAGAGAGTAATAAAATAGGTGTTAATATATTTCCGATACGATCTACAAGTTTAGATGGATTCAAACTCAGCCAATATACGATAGCAAAGAAGATGATTGTATATGCAAAAAGTGCTAGGCTGCTAGAGCGAATCGTTTCTGGTAAGAAAGAACTAACGCCCATTTCATAAGCGACATTTGCAACGCGTGGAATACCCATAGAAGGACCAATGGCGATGTATACAACTACCGTAAAGAATATTCCGAATAATGGGTGAACATGACTTGCAAGTTGCTGCATACCATTTCCTGATAAAGAAATTGCGATAACTGTTAGTAGTGGTAAACCCACTCCTGTTAGTAAAAATCCAATCATTGCCGGCCAAAAGTTTTCGCCTGCATTTTGTCCAAGCATGGGAGGGAAAATTAAATTACCTGCCCCAAAAAATAAAGAAAATAGCATAAGACCCGTGAAAAAAATATGTTTTTTTGATACAGTGTTCATTGTTTTTCCTCCTTTTTTAAAATTCATTTGTAAGAACACAAAAAACTCGTCCCTAAAGAAAGGGACGAGTTATATTTACCCGCGATACCACCCTAATTTATACATGTAGAAATAATTCTATATGTATACGGCTCTGCAACGTACAACATGATACGTGTTCCTTGTAACGGGGAACAGCCGGTAAGAACTTACTATAACATTCGGTTCTACTTCTCGGAGATGATTTTCGGCTACGCACTGAACGTTGGCTTTCAGCAAATCGTCAACTCTCTGGGGGACAGTCCTATAACGTACTCGTTCTCGTCAATGAATTTTTATTCAAGTATTCTGAAAGTATTGTTACATTTTTTTTTTAGAAAGTCAATATATTTTTTAATAAAATATATATATGCGGAAATATTATTTGTTTTGGAATGAATAGTTGATGTAAATTGAATTGTAAAACAGAAGTAAAAATTTGCGGAGAATTGTAAAATTTATAGAGAAAGTTGATATTTATAGGAGTAAAGAAGGGATTGTTTGAATTTAGAGAGAATAATACAACAATCCACTTGCTGGAAAGAACAAACCAAAAGAGGTGACTGAAATGCTTGCGATGGGAGTATTATTTGGCATTATTGCTATAATTGGTTTTATGTGGTTATATTATTCGCGTTCGTTTAAACAAGCAGAAGTTTTACTCTTTCAAAAAGGTAGTTTGTTGACAAATCAGTCTAGATATTTAGTATGTCCGAAGTGTGGAAGTGCACAGGCCAGAAGTGGAGGATATCAAGAGTGTTGCAAAATTAGATTATGAAAGAAGGAAGCCTCACATTATTTTGTGAGGCTTCCTTCCTTACAACTTCATGGCGCTCCAAATGGTCCAACGATCTCTTTCGATAATAGGAGAGACGTTTTGTAAGGCAGTCTTTACTTGTTGTAGAAGTTGAGAAAGTTCATAATCTGTTAGTTCATATAGAATGGATCGGCCTGTTCGAGGTGATAAATCTTGCAATAATGCCTCTACAGAACCATGTATTTTTCGTATCTCCCATTGTGTTTGAGTCGGGAAAACGTGAAGAAAATGTTTTTGTAATTCTTGCTGTATCGTGGTGGTTTTTGGACGTCTTTTTGATTCTATTTCAATGAGTTTTGGGAAGATAGAGAAAAAATATCCACGGATGTGTTCGGGACTTCCAGGGATCGTACAATCTTCAATAGTTCGGTCTTGTACAATAAGTACACCGTTTTTCTTTAATATACGAGAAGCTTCACGTAGAAATGTAGGAACGTCTTGTAAATGATGAATAACTGCGCGCGAAATAACAATGTCGAATGTATCATTAGGATATGGGACGCTATGTGCATCACCTTGAATGAAAGAAATGTTTGAAAATCCGCTACAATTTTCTTTTGCAGCCTGTAATATTTCTTTTGAAAAATCAAGCCCAACAACATTTTCTGCTCCCATAAGAGCAAGTTCTTTCGTATAAATCCCGCCACCACAGCCGATATCAATTATTCGTTTCTTTTGTACGTCTGTAATATTTTTTATCATTTCTCTCCAAGAAATATGGGCGTTTCGCTGTGCGTATGTGTATTTATTATTTGCATCGTGAAAATTAATGGACATGAAAAAGACCTCCTTTCAATGCTTAGTATAGCGTATTTTATAGTGTGTCACGTTTTTGTTTTTTGTATGAAGATTATAAGAGTTTCTTATTGTAAAAGGAGGATTAAGTTGAAAATGAAATATGTATTGCTGTTATTTGTTATGTTACTAGCATCTTGTAGTCAAGTTGAGCAAAAAAAAGAAACAAAAAAAGTGGAAGAGACGGTGAATGAAGTGAAAGAAACAATAGAGGTAACCGTTATACAAAAAAAACATAAAGAGAAAAAGTTACAGGAATCAGAAGCTAAGGTAGTAATAGACATTATAGATAAAGCTGAGAAACAAGAAATAACAGGTAGCTTTGGTGAACCTGAATATGAAATACAAATTAGTAGAGATGGGAAGAAAGAAACGTATTATGCATGGCTAAGAGGAGAAGACAGACGAGGGTGGGTACAACATAAGAAAGCTATGTATATGCTGAATAAAAAAGATACAGAAAAGCTTTTGGCTATATTTCCAAATGTATCAGAACAAAAAGAAGATGAAACACAGGCAGGTCCTTTAACGGAAGTAACAAAAAAAGATTTGCAGATTACCGCGTTCCATATTAAAGCGGGCGATCAAAAAGTGAATTATACAGTACGGTATACGATTTCACAATCACTATACAACAAGTTAGAGAAGGAACAAGAATACTATTTGCAGGTCATTTTTCCAGAAAAAGTTCAAAAATTAATTGGAGCAAAAGAGAGTGGAAAAATCTTAGGAGAAAAGGTAAAGGAAGGATATAAACAGTATGAATTGCATGCTACTGTTCCGGTACAAGGTGCTTCAGAATCACAATTAAAGTCATTAGAAACATATTATGAAAATTATGATTTGAAAATATTAAATAGTAAACAAGAAAAAATAGGTGTTTTTCAAAATATTATTCAAATTGTTAAAGATTATGGTGAAAAAATTAATTTACAAAGATAAGGTGAAACGTTATTCGAGATAAACTCCTCAATTCTATATGAACTTTCCTAGGAAATGATAATAGAGAGGGGAACCCCCCTCTCTATTACTTTGCTTTTGCAGATGGCTCATTCATTGATTTTCGTGTAATAAGAAAAGAAATCATAAGAGCGGAAAGGATGATAAGAGCAATAAATACGTGATTGGGCAACAAATCTAATAGTAATACGTAACTAACGGTATAAAAAATAAGAGTTGAGGCTAAAAAAGATAGAGCTCCTATTATGAGAGATTGTAAATTCAATTGTGCGCACCTCCTTTTATTTATATTTTTGTCTAAAAATGGATTATATAAACATTATTTCTAACAATAGAAAAAAATATGTCATAATAGAGAAAAGAACAAGCTTTGATGAATGTATATCATTCATTAATGAAAGATAAAGGAGAGGAATATGAAAAATAATAAAAAAGGATTATGGGGAATTATTGTTGCAATAGGGTTATTTTTACTTTCTAAGTTAAAGTGGGTATTTGCAATTTTTAAATTAGCAAAGTTTTCAACGGTATTTAGTATGTTTCTATCACTTGGTGCGTACGCAGTTATATATGGTTGGCAATTTGGGGTAGCGCTCATTTATTTGTTGTTTATTCATGAAATGGGTCATTTATGGGCTGCGAAAAGAAAAGGTATACCAACATCGCCAGCAATATTTATTCCATTTATGGGCGCTCTTATTGGGATGAAAGAGATGCCTAAAAATGCAAAAGATGAAGCATATATTGCCTATATGGGACCTCTTTTCGGATTACTTTCATTTTTACCAGCTATTCCACTTTATATGATAACGAAAGAGCCGTTTTGGGCGCTCATTATTTTACTCGGAAGTATGATTAATTTCTTTAATTTAATTCCGGTTTCTCCGTTAGACGGGGGACGGATTATTTCAGTTGTAAGTACGAAAATTTGGGGAGCGGGGCTTGTTTTACTACTTGGGTATTCAATTTATTTTAAAAGTATTTTGGGCGGATTTATTTTTATTATCGGCTGTATGGAATTGTATAGAGTAATAAAGAGAGATGAGCCAATTAAGGAATTAGGATATAAAATTGATGGAATGAAAGAATATGTTGCAAGGCTTGAAGAAGAGTTAAAAGAAACTGGTGCAGTGCATCGGAATATATATATGATGCAACATGAAATAAATGTATTAAGGCAAAAAGAAAGAGAGAAAGAATTAAAAACAGGAGAACTTCAAAAGATTGAAGTGTTAGAGTATCTTTTACCAAAGTTTGAGCCACTTGATTACGTCCCATATGAAGATGAAAAAGAAACACATACAATTCATATACGAGAAGCATTTGAAATGTCAGAAAGAAAATTACAGGAATGGGATGCAGACAAGAGACAACAGGAAAACTATTACAAAGTGGATACGAAAACGAAATGGACAGCATTTGCTTGTTATATCGGATTAATGGCTATACTCGGTTACGCAGCTTATGAAGGGTATATGGTTTTACAAGAACATTTGCCAACGAGGAATGTATAGAAAAATATTGTCGAAATGATAAGCTAGCTAGCATTCTAGTTAGCTTATTTTCTTTTGTAAGTGCAATGTTCATATATTTTTCACAAAAACACCGTGTTAATAGTGATTAAAATCACAATCTGTATTATACAATTCGGTTAAACTAAAAACAGTTAAGGAAATAGAGGAGTGGGATACAATGTTAAGTGAAAAAACAATTGAAATCGTAAAGTCAACAGTACCATTATTACAGGAAAAAGGCGTTGAAATTACAACGAGATTTTATGAAATTTTATTTTCGGAACATCCGGAGCTATTGAATATCTTCAATCATACAAATCAGAAAAAGGGAAGACAACAACAAGCGTTAGCGAATGCTGTTTATGCAGCTGCAACGTACATTGATAATTTAGAAGTTATTATTCCAGTTGTAAAACAAATTGGTCATAAGCATAGAAGTTTAGGTATTAAAGCAGAGCATTACCCGATTGTAGGTACATGTTTACTACGCGCAATTAAAGAGGTCGCAGGTGCACCTGATGAAGTTTTAAACGCATGGGGAGAAGCTTATGGTGTCATTGCTGATGCATTCATTAGTATTGAAGCAGAGATGTATGAAGAAGCGGCACATAAAGAAGGTGGATGGAAAGATTTCCGTAACTTTGTAGTTGTAAAAAAAGTGAAGGAAAGCGATGTTATTACGTCATTTTATTTGAAACCTGAAGATGGAGGGAAAGTTTCTTCATTCATCCCAGGACAATATGTAACGGTTCAAATCAATATTGAAGGTGAAACATATACACATAATCGTCAATATAGCTTATCAGATGCTCCTGGAAAAGAATATTATCGTATTAGTGTCAAGAAAGAAAAAGGTGTAGATACACCGGACGGTAAAGTATCTAATTACTTACATGATCATGTAAAAGAAGGCGATATGTTACCAGTAAGTGCACCAGCGGGAGATTTCGTATTAAATATGGATTCAACATTACCAGTTGTCCTAATTAGTGGTGGAGTAGGTATTACACCAATGATGAGTATGCTAAATACGTTAATTGAACAAGATTCAAAACGTAATGTATGTTTTGTTCATGCAGCACTAAATAGTAATACACATGCAATGAAAGAACACGTTGAGGCAGTAGATAATGAATACGAACAAGTGAAAGCATACACTTGCTATTCGGCGCCGACTGAAAAAGATCTGGAAATGAAAAACTTTGATAAAGAAGGTTTGATTGAAGCTGAATGGCTGCAAACGATTATTCCGACAACGGAAGCAGAATTTTATTTCTGTGGTCCAGTAGCATTTATGAAGCATATAAATGCTACATTAACGGATTTAGGTGTGAAACAAGAGCATATTCATTATGAATTTTTCGGTCCAGCAGCAAGCTTACAATAGATGGAGTTTGAAGAAGCAAAAAAACGAGGTATTATTTCACCTCGTTTTTTATTTGTTCTCGCAATAATCGATTTACCGTTTCGCGGCGTATACCGATGAGCTGACCAATTTCAGTTTGTGTTAATATTTCATATATAGGAATGTCACCTAAATATAGTGTGAACCATTCTTGTAAGCGATGAAGACGTTCTTTTGGAGAGACGGTCGTCAATTGGTCGATACGTTGCTGCATCATTCTTAATTTTGACTGTAATTGCATAGCGATATTTGCATATGATGCAGGATCCGCTTGAAGTTGATTGTACCACTCATTGCTAATTATAGGTTCAACTTCCGTTTTCATTAAAGCGATTGCTGTACCGTGATATTCCTTCGGTGAAATTAAGGAATGGTGAGGTATCGTTTCTCCTGGAACGATAATGTTAAATAGAAATGGTGTTCCATCTTCTTCTATCCTTACTACTTTTAATAAACCTGTTTTTATAAAATATAAAGGACCGTCCTCACCTTGACGGAATAGTACATCTCCTTTGTGTAGAATCAATGTTAGCCCCCCGTTTATTAAACATTTCTATTTTTTAGTGTATATGTATAAAGACAATATGCTATTTAAACAGCAATTTCATTGACGAAATATATGCTATTACAGTAGTATACTATTTAGTGTGTAATAGTACTAGCAATGAATACGCTGTAGGGGGTTTAGTATATTGTTAGATGCGATAAAAATGACGGATATGAGAATTCCGGCAAATGCCATCATTCATGTAGAAGAGATGAAAGGTGGAGTCGTGTTATCCGTTGAAGTGGATGGCCAAATTATTTATACGATGGCTTATGATGAAGAAACAGATAGTTATGCTGAATTGTATGATCGAAACGATAAGAGGGCGTGCCAAGTACATGAAGACTTTATGGGATGGTCACTTCTTCACTAAAAAGATGTCAATATGACATCTTTTTTTATTAAAACGATAGAATATACAAAGAAATGAAATATAAGGATAAAATTTGTAATAAATGATTTTGCATTGTTAGCACTTTGTAACTGCAAGTAAATTATTTTTTCGCTATCATAAAGGTAACAGTCGCAGTTATAGGAGTGGTCAACGTGAAGAAAGTACATATTTCCAATTACATGTTATTATGTGTTTGTTTAATTTTATTTGTTCTCTTAGGAGGATTTTTATATTCATGTGTATAAGAAAAAACGCATTCTAAAAAGAACACGTTATAAAAAAGAAGTAATGATTAATCTAGTCCCAAGAATAATTAATGTGATACGTAATAAATTAATTACGGCGTTACCGCTTAATTTTGTATTAATATATGCCCCGATTTTTCCACCAATCCATGCACCAGGAATAAGAATTAATGCGTAAATCCAGCTGACATTTCCAAGGGAGATGTGAGTTGCAGAACTTACAATTGCTGATAGAAATACGATAAACATCGAAGTTGCTACAGCAATATGTGCTGGGAATGCAAAAAGTAGCATCATTGCTGGAACAAGTAAAGCACCGCCACCAATTCCAAATAACCCAGATATAAAACCAACTATAAAGGCGATAAAGATAGCGAGAAGCGGTGGGAATTGATAGTGTACAGTGTTTCCTTCGTTATCTGTAAAAGAGCGCTTGATTACAGTCATATTTGATAAAGAAAGGGGTTTTAATTTGTCTCGTAACATAAGAAGAATGGAGACAAAAATAAGAAAAATCCCAAAATATAAAGAAAATGTATCTTGGTTTAAAAATTTATTCGCCCACGAGCCGATGATACCACCAGGGCCACTCCCGATAAATAAAATAAGTCCACTTTTGTAATCTACTCGTTTATGCTTCATATAAGTAAGGGTGGAAGATAGTCCTGTAAAAACGACTGTTACCATTGAGGTTCCTACTGCAAGTTGTGGTGATAGGCTGTGTAATCCGATTAATAACGGAACAATAATAATTCCGCCGCCAAGTCCGACTAGACTCCCGACTGTCCCGGCGATTAGCCCGATGAAAAGTAACATGATGTATTCCAAAATTGCCAACTCCTCTATATAACTTATCCACCAATTATTATACACGCTTTTTCATGGGAAAAAGCTTTGTTCACAAAAAAGTCGTCTTCCTAGAAAAATAAGGAAGACGACTTTTAATTAAAAGATTAAGTGTAATAAAGAATAAAATAAAGCAGCTAAAGAAGCTGAAATAGGAAGTGTAATAACCCAAGTAATTAACATGCGTTTTGCAGTTCCCCATTTTACACCTTTCACACGATGAGAAGCACCAACCCCTAAAATAGAAGAAGAGATAACGTGCGTCGTACTAACTGGTAAGTGAATGAATGTTGCCCCGAAAATAACAAGAGATGATGATAAATCAGCAGCTACACCATTTACAGGACGAATTTTCATAATTTGTCCACCGACAGTTTTAATGATTTTCCATCCGCCGACAGAAGTACCAAGACCCATTGCAATGGCACAAGATAATTGTACCCAGAACGGGATATCGCTAGAAGTATGATAACTATTCGCCATAAGAGCCATTGTAATGATTCCCATTGCTTTTTGCGCATCATTCGTACCATGTGTATAAGCTTGTAATGCAGCAGTGAAAATCTGGAATATACGGAAGTTTTTGTTCGTCTTCGTTAAATTAAAGTTTTTAAAGACGACTTTAAAAATACTGTATACGATATAACCAATAACAAATGCGATAATTGGTGAAATGATTAAAGCTTCAATAATTTTTATGAATCCTTTAAAGTTTAATGAACTAAAACCAGCAGCAGCGATAGCTGCACCTGCGATGGAGCCAATGATTGCATGCGAAGAACTACTTGGAATACCGTAGTACCAAGTAATCAAATTCCATGCTATTGCCGCAAGTAAAGCAGCTAAAATTACAAGAGAACCATTTTGTAAAGCGAACGGATCAACAATATCTTTCGTAATCGTTTTTGCTACACCTGTAAATGTCATCGCACCTAAAAAGTTCATAATAGCTGCCATAATAATTGCATGTCTAGGCTTTAGAGCTTTCGTTGAAACAGCCGTTGCAATAGCGTTTGCTGTATCGTGAAATCCATTAATAAAGTCAAAAGCTAAAGCGCAAATGACTACTAAAACGGTCAGTATCAAGAGTGTATCCATGATCAAACTCCTTACGCGTTCTTCATAATAATTGTTTCTAATACGTTTGCAACGCTTTGGCAGCTATCCGCTACTTCTTCAAGCTCTTCGTAAATCTCTTTGTATTGAATGATCTTAATTGGATCTTTTTCACGAGAGAATAAGTGCTTAATCGCGTGACGGCGAATATCATCACATTGTGATTCATAATCTTTAATCTTAATCGCATTTGTACGAATGTCGACTAATTTTTTGTTAGACATTAATTCAACAGAGTTTGCAATTTCAATCGCACATTGATTAATTGCTTCTACGAATTTAATCATGTATTCATCAGCTTCTGTAATAGAATACATTTCGAATAGACCAGCACTATGATCTAATCCATCTAATACATCATCCATACTCATTGCAAGCTGTAGGATGTCCTCACGTTCAATAGGAGTAATAAACGCTTTGTTTAGCTCCATAATGATTTCGTGAATAAATGAGTCACCTTTTGACTCATACTCTTTCATGCGCATAGAAAACTCTTTTAAATCGCTAGCATTTTTAATTTTATACTCCACGAAAAACTGCGCGCCTTCTTTTAAATTTTCGGAAACATTCATTAACATTTCAGAAAATTTATCTTTTTTTGATTTAAAGACCATTATTAGTTACCCCCACAAAAGTAATATATGTAAAATATATTGGCTAGTCAATTCTAACAAAAAACTGTCGTTTTTTAAAACATTTTATCGAAAAGTTTACAAAAACTTAACATAACTCTTATTGTTGTATTAATAATATTAATAATCAATATTGAATATCTTACTTGTAGAATGTCCTTTTCTTGCAAAAAGTATGAATGTGAAAGAAAAGCTTTACACTACAGGAAAGACTACGTTATTATAATAAATTTAAAAGGAGGTATATTCTTCCTTTTGAAAAGAAGAGTGTAAACAAACGAAGGAAGTGAACGAATGAAATTGAAGAACACTCACTTAAAAAAAATGCAGGAGTGGTTCAACAAGAGGAAGAAGCTTCGTAATTCATTAATTGTATTAGGAAGTTTGCTCGCTACTCTATTTATTGCTATAAATATAATAATTTCTATTCAAGACATATCTGAATTAAAGCAGGCTGTTCCGCAGCCGACCTTAATTTATGATGCAAATAATGAAGTTGCGACTAAATTAGCTTCTTCTAAAACAGAAGGCGTAAAAAAGAAAGATATTCCTGATATTATGGTTCAGGCCATTGTTGCAGTAGAAGATAAGGAATTTTTTAACCATCACGGGATTTACTATAGTGGAATTATAAGTGCAGTTTTTAAAAATATTACAGCAGGAGAAGTTGTAGCAGGGGGAAGTACAATTACACAACAACTTGCGAAAAATGTATTTCTGACACAGGATCGCACATACTCTCGAAAAATTAAGGAATATTTTTTAACAAAAAAAATAGAGCGTACGTATACGAAAGATGAAATTATTGAAATGTATATGAACCAAATTTATTTTGGTGAAGGTGCTTGGGGTATAAAAAGGGCAGCTAAATCTTATTTTGATAAAGATGTAAAAGATTTAACAATTTCAGAAGCAGCAACGATTGCGGGCTTGATTAAAGCACCATCTGCGTATTCACCTTATAAAAACTTTAACAAGTCAATTGAAAGACGTAATGTCGTATTAAGTTTAATGAAAGAGCAAGGGTATATTTCGGACGAACAGTATAATAAAGAAAAAGAGAGTGGACTTGTGTTAAAACGTGGCGTTGATGATAAATACAAGGGAAAATACTCTCAATATGTAGACTATATTGTTAGAGAGGCGATGGACAAGTACGAATTAACACAAAATGAAATTTTAGCAGGTGGTTATCGTATTTATACAGAGCTTGACCCGAAAAAACAACAGGCCGTAGAAGACGTTGTGAATAATGATAGTTATTTCAAAGATAGTGGCTCAGACCAACTCATGCAAACGGGTGTAGTTCTTATGAATCCCAAAACAGGTGGTGTACCAGCTTTAGTTGGAGGCAGAGGGCCGTATCAGTTTTTACAGTTTAACCATGCAACCCAATTAAAAAGACAACCTGGCTCAACGTTAAAGCCTTTGGCTGTATATGTACCAGCGTTAGAACAAGGATATGAAGTATACGATATATTAAAAGATGAACCATTTAACATTAAAGAATATAAACCACAAAATAGCGATCATACTTTTCACGGTGATGTGACAATGTATGAAGCCGTAGCAAAGTCGTATAATGTTTCAGCTGTGTGGCTATTAGAACAAATTGGATTAGATAAAGGATTGAAATCTTTAGAGCGATTTGGTATTCCATTAGTGCCAGAAGATCGTACGTATCCAATTGCTTTAGGCGGTATGCATGTGGGAACATCTCCATTTGTAATGGCTCAAGCATACAGTACATTTGCAAATGACGGAGTCCAAGTGGAAGCTCATGCAATTAGGGAGATACAAAATGCTGAAGGTGAAACGCTTGGAAAGTGGTATAAGAAAGAGACACGAGTGACGAGCGAGAAAGTTTCTCAAAAAATGACATATTTATTAAAAGGTGTTGTCGAAAAGGGAACGGGCGAAAAGGCGAAAGTTAATAATGTTGATACGGCAGGTAAGACAGGAACTACTCAAATTGTAAATGGCCCGAGCACCGGTGCAAAGGATTCATGGTTTGTTGGATACACACCAGATTTGGTAGGTGCGATTTGGGTAGGATATGATAAAACCGATAGCGATCATTATGTTCCGGGTGGTAGTCAAATTACGACGACAATGTTCCGGGATATTATGAAAAAAGCGAACGCAAATCCAGCTCAAAAAGCATTTCAGTTATCGCTCATATCTGAGGCTGATTATAAAAAACAATTGACTACAATAGAAGAGGAAAAACGAAGAAAAGAAGAAGAGAAGAGAAGGAAAGAAGAGGAAAAACAACGAAAACAAGAGCAACAAGAGTGGCTTGATAAAGTGAAAGAATGGATTCCTTCATTTTGGTAAAAGAAAGAGGCGAATAACGAAATTCGCCTCTTTTTTTGTACAAAAACAACATAAAATTTTAATCGGTAGAGAGTTTTGTCTATCTTCATTAGCTATTAATCCATATCTATTGAGATACATGATATTACTCGTTAAGTATAATATTCGTACTGCCAAAGGATTCGGAATCGTATGTGACGATTATTTGGCCTTTACTAATAGGTTCGTAAGGTAATTCTTCTTCGTAATTACCGCTATTTTCATTGTGGATAGAAAGTGTAATTTCATCGACTTTTTTATTTGTATACTGATCTTTAATCATTTCAGCAATTTGGAGTAACGCCTCGGAACTAGAAGCTTTCGTAATAAGTATCCCTTTTATAACTTTTTTTTCATTCTTTGTGGCATTGGAATAAGGGATGTTGCTTTGTTTCGTATATAGAAGTTTGTATGGAGCAGTTTTTCTCTCTGCTTTTGATATAGTGGAATATTTTAGAGTTAAAAAAAATCCTACACATAAAATAATGCATACCATAAGTGCAAACCAAATGCGTATTAGTGACATAACTCTCATTTTCATCCCTCTTTCATATCTTTGACTTCACTATTTATCATACAAAATGAGGATTAAGATAGAGTAAATTTGAAGTAAAGAAACGTAAAGAAGGAGCACCTATCCTCCCAAATAAGTGCTCCTTTTTATTCAAAGAGAGATTTAATAGACAATCAAAAACTTAGTACTTATAAATGTGCTTGATAACTCCAAAATAGTATTGGAAATTGTGGTTAGTAAATTCGGAAGATGGAAAGTATAGCAGTTGTTTCGCCTGTATTAGGAATAGAAATAGTATTTGCTGTAGGCTGTACAGAAATTGTTGTGCCAGCTGTTAAAGTAACAATCGTTGAGAAAGAAACCGCACTACCGATAACGTTAGTTGAGAAATTACGAGTAGGTGGTTGCCCGTTAAATGAAAGACCGAAGCCAAATGGTGAAGAACCTGGGAAAGTTGTAGATGCAGAGAAACTAATATCATATACACCAGTTTCTAAAACAGTTAGAGTATCAGAACCATTAAAGGATATATTTGACAATTCAAATGTTTCATTAAATTGTATATTACTTCCTGGTGATACAGTTTGTGCATTTGTGTTTCCTAATACAGCCGTAGTTACAGGAATTGGAGTACCCGCCGGTCCTGTTGCACCCGTAGCGCCAGTAGCGCCAGCCGGTCCTTGAATACCTTGAGGTCCTTGAGCCCCGGTAGCACCTGTTGCACCTGTTGCCCCGGTAGCGCCAGTAGCGCCAGCCGGTCCTTGAATACCTTGAGGCCCGGTAGCGCCGGTAGCACCTGCAGGTCCTTGAACGCCTTGAGGTCCTTGAGGCCCGGTAGCCCCCGCAGGTCCTTGAACGCCTTGAGGTCCTTGAGGCCCAGTAGCGCCAGTAGCCCCTGCAGGTCCTTGAACGCCTTGAGGTCCTTGAGGCCCAGTAGCGCCAGTAGCCCCTGCTGGTCCTTGAGCCCCGGTAGCCCCGGTAGCCCCCGCAGGTCCTTGAACGCCTTGAGGTCCTTGAGCCCCGGTAGCCCCTGCTGGCCCTTGAACACCTTGAGGTCCTTGAGCCCCCGTAGCACCAGTAGCCCCTGCAGGTCCTTGAACGCCTTGAGGTCCTTGAGCCCCGGTAGCGCCGGTAGCCCCCGCAGGTCCTTGAACGCCTTGAGGTCCTTGAGCCCCAGTAGCGCCCGCCGGTCCTTGAATACCTTGAGGTCCTTGAGGTCCAGTAGCGCCTTGAACCCCTGCTGGTCCTTGAGGTCCAGTAGCGCCTTGAGCGCCTGCCGGTCCCTGAGGCCCAGTAGCACCTTGAGCACCAGCCGGTCCTTGAGGTCCAGTAGCCCCTGTTGCGCCAGTAGCACCAGTTGCTCCTCCTCCTCCAAGGCATCCTGACCCGTATTGAACTAGGATAGCTTGGATCTCTGTTATGAGTTTAACTAGTTTGTCGGTCGTACAACAATCTACTTTGAATAACTTAGCGATATACAATAAATAATTAAGCAGGCTTTGTAGTTCAACGTACAACGCTCCGCATGAGAAAGGTGTTGTTCTTAAAATAGTTAATAGATTAGCAATGATAGAATTTCCAATTTGTTTTTGTGCTGGAGATAAATCTAAGCAATTGAGAAATTTTTGTAAGTTATTTAGGGCAGCGATTAAGTTATCGATATTATTTTGAGAAGGGTTTTGAAAGACAGCTTGAATAGCTTGGCCAAGAGCTTGAAGAAGTCTAACGAATTCTGTAAGTTCGGACTTAGAGATGTTAATATGACTACAAGCTCTGACTTCGCAACAGTCATTACCATAAAATACTTTTCCTTTATTTTTATTGTTCATCTTTTCATTCCTTTCTTTCATAGAATCAATAGTCATTACTATATATTAAAATGAAATTTATACTAAATCCGTGATGGACAAACTACCATTTCTAAAAAAATAAGAAATTGGCCCGCTTGGCAAACAAATAAGTAAGATATAGAGAAGGTTTCATATAATGTAAAGAAGAAAAGTTCAACATAAAAAACTGCATGTCGATTGTTAAGGGATTTAACAATTGACATGCAGTTCGTGGATTGGATTTTATTTGTCTTGATTTAATCTTTCAAGGGCTGTTTTAGGTAAGATTGGAATTGAAATAGTAAAAGTAGTACCATCTTCATTACTAGTCATTTTTAATGTACCGTTATGATTTTGAATAATTTTTTTCGTTACTGCCAAGCCGAGTCCTGTACCGGAATCTTTTGTTGAGAAGAATGGATCAAATATATATTCTTGAATCGCTGATGGAATACCAGTTCCATTATCAGTGAAAGTAATACGAACAAAATTATCTAGGCGGTAACTAGTAATTTGGATAGAAAGTTTTTTTTCTCCTTGAGCATCGACAGCGTTCTGGAATAAGTTTAAAAAAACTTGCACAAGTTCATGACGATCAATATGAACTAAAATATCATCTAATTCGGTAGAAAAATTATAATCAATTGAAATGTTATGTAAAAAGACTTCGCTAGCTAGTAACTGTTGAATATAATCACGTAAAAATGTATTAATTGGAAAGGGTTCTCTTGTAAATTCACGTGTTTTTGAAATAGATAAAAATTTTGTAATGATACTATTTGCGCGATCTAATTCAGGAATAAGTAAGTTTTTAAATAGTTCTTTATTAGATGGAGAAACAGTTTCTTGTAAAAATTGTAAATAACCTCGTACGGTTGTAAGAGGATTACGTACTTCATGTGCAATACCAGCTGCAATTCGCCCTGCTAACGAAAATTTTTCTGCATCACGTTCTGTGTTTAAATAATGAAAGACACTAATAACTCTAAAAATTTCTCCGTTATAATCACGAATAATCCGGTTATTTAAAATGCCATAGTTTTTGTCTAAAACTTCTTCATTATATATTTCTGTGCCTGTTCTTAAGGTTTCAAGAGCTTTAATTTTTTCTTCAGGTAATTTTAGTAATTGTTGAATTGGTTTTCCGATTATATCATTTCGTACTACACCAAAATCATCTGCCGCAGCCTGATTACATAAGGTTATATTTCCTTTATTATCAACAAAGGTTACATGATGTGAAAAAGCATCAAAAATATGAACAAAGTATGTTTCAAGTTGTTTAAATAAAAATAATGAATCGCAAGTAAGCTGAAAATCAGCCTCTTTATTCTCTTTTTGTATGTTTTGAATAGAATGAGTTGATCTCGTTTTCTTTATTTGTAAACCAATCTGTGGATTTTTATATGTGAAATGATGTGGTAATTGATTCACAAGTTCTTCATAAAAACGTACTTTATTTTCTAATTCTTCTATTCGTTTTTCATGAGACACAATATCATCTTTTGGAAGCATAAATAAATAACCCCTCAATTTAAAAATTCTTCCATCTAGTATATCATATTTTTATACGGATACTCTTAAAGAAGGGACTACTTAATGAAATTGATTGGTCGAAGTGTTCAGGAAGTGAGTAGAATGGATAGTAGGTGAAGTTGAAAAGGGAGGAATATATTTGCTTTTCATTGGAGTAACAGGGTGGGGAGATCATGATTCTTTATATATAGACCCCTATGAAAATAGAAATAAATTACGAACATATAGTGAGTATTTCCCTATAGTAGAAGTGGATAGTTCATTTTATGCGATGCAACCTGCACGAAACTATACGAAATGGGCAATGGAAACACCGAAAGATTTTTCTTTTATCGTCAAAGCATATCAAGGAATGACAGGACATATGAAAGGTGAAATTCCTTTTTCTACGTTCGATGAGATGTTTGATGTATATAAACAATCTATTCTTCCTTTAATTGAAGCTGGTAAATTAAAAACGATTTTATTTCAATATCCACCATGGTTTGATTGTAAAAAGAAAAATGTAGATTTTCTCCGATATACGAAAGAAAAAATGGAAGGTTTTCCGTGTGCAATAGAATTTCGAAATCAAACATGGTTTTATCCAGAAATGAGAGATAAGACGTTAAAGTTTCTAGAGCAAGAGAAATGGATTCATACAATTTGTGATGAGCCACAGGCAGGGATGGGTTCGGTACCACTCGTATTAGAAGTAACGAATGCAGAGATGGTGTTAATACGTTTTCATGGCCGAAATGTTCATGGCTGGCTTGATAAAGGGGAAAATTGGAGAGCGGTTCGTTGCTTATATCGCTACAATAATAAAGAATTAGAAGAATGGGTAGAAAGATTAGAACAATTAAAAAAGAAGACAAAGGACATATACGTACTATTTAACAATAATTCAGGCGGAGATGCGGCTGATAATGCGAAACAGCTTATGAAAATGATGAACATTACATATGGTGAGCCAAAGCCTGAGCAATTAAATTTGTTTGAGTGATAATAAACAAGAAAGGCACTGTACAAACAGGGGGAATGTACAGTGCCTTTCTATATGAAAAAGAGGGGTAACAATGTTACTGAGCGTTTGGTTGATTCATCAATTGTTGGCTTCATAATAAATGATAATGGTTATCATTATCATTGTCAATGGTTTTCCTGAAAATAAATAAAAAATTTTTTGTGAGGTAGTAACGATAGGGAGATGCCTAATAGAAGTTTGGCTAAAGTAAGGAATTGTTTCGAGGTAGATTTCCGGCAAACCCCTGATAAAGTATAAAAAAAGAACAGCAATTAATGCTGTTCTTTGCTAGTGATGAATTGTTGTAAATCAAAAGGAGTTATCGCTTGGATAAATTCTTTTGAGATAAGTGTTTGAACAAGAGTACTCTCAGAAATAGAAGCACCTGTTTTCTTTTCATAAGCTTGTTTTAATAAATCAAGTTTTTCAGCCGTTTCTTTCGGTAATTCAATTGTTAAAGTGTTCATAATTTCTCCCCCTTACTATTAGAGTACCACTACAATATAGGAGAGACAAGAAAAGAGAATGTGAAACATAAAAAAGGTTACCATTTATAAATGGTAACCTTTTTTATGTATAAGAGTTATTAAGCAATACCGATATACTTTAAAGTTTTTGATGGAGTACTATGATCAAAGAAGTGTTGTAAAAATGCGATATCAACACCTGATTTGTATGCACAATATCCCCAAGTTTTTCGAAGTGTATGTGAGCTAATCCCTTCTAATCCAACTTCTTTTGCAGCTTTGTTTAAAATGTACCACGCATGTTGTCTCGTAATAGATTTTGTTCCTTTTTGAGACTTTAACAATGGTTCATTACGTTTCCAAGTTTTACGTTCTTTCATATAGTCTTCGATCGCGTGCTGTAAGTCTTCATTTACAGCGAACCATTTATGTTTCTTTACTTTTTCATTGTAAAATAAAATGGAATGGCGAACATTTTCATTTTCATCGATTACATCACTAACTTTTAATTGTAAGATTTCGCTTACTTTTAAGCCAGAATTTACAGC
This sequence comes from Bacillus cereus group sp. BcHK124, assembly GCF_027712065.1. Classification (NCBI taxonomy): domain Bacteria; kingdom Bacillati; phylum Bacillota; class Bacilli; order Caryophanales; family Bacillaceae; genus Bacillus; species Bacillus cereus group sp. BcHK124. The sequence continues at coordinate 237,078 of NZ_JAQFPJ010000005.1, read as the reverse complement.
TAATACGAATAATAAGCCATCACGTTTCGAAGATTGTAAAAGTATATTTTTGATAGTTTCTAATTGTTTTTCGTTTTGAATAGGTTGTCCTGCTTGTTTCATTTCACGCACTCTCCTCTTTTATATGTGTAAAGGAAAGGATTAACTTGTTTCTTACTATAAAGGGAGAGTGTGAATTTCATGTGAACTCCTAGTGAAATTAAGACAAATTATTTGACTTCTTTTACTTTTTGTAAATTAAAGTAGAATACAACACTATTAGTCGTATTATATACACCGTACTCGGCATGGTGGAGGTCTAAAATATTTTTAACAATAGATAATCCAAGACCAGTACCACCAGTATGACGGCTACGCGATGCATCTAAACGATAGAAACGATCCCAAATTTTTTCAAGACTTTCTTCTGGAATAGGGTTTCCTGTGTTTTCGATTTCAACTTTTACTGTACCTTCCATTTCCATAACGGAGACTTGTATTTTTTCTCCATCTGGTGTATAGCGAATTGCATTGCTAAGTAAATTCACAACTACTTGTTCAATACGACTACGATTCGCTTTCACAAATATAGAAGGGTCTACATCTATATTCACTTGTAAATGCTTTTCCTCCATGCTAAATAATAACTTTGTATAGACTTGTTGAATTAATTCACCGATTGAGAACGTCGTCATATCTAGTTTGTACGTACCTGATTCTAATTTTGCTAATTCTAACATTTCAACAATAAGTCTGTTCATATTTTCAGTTTCTTCTAAAATAACATCTGTGTAATACGTCGTATCTTTACTAACGCCATCTTTAATTCCCTCAGCGAAACTTCTAATTACACTGAGCGGTGTTTTTAATTCGTGTGATACACCAGAAATGAATTCTTTTCGCGTTTTTTCTAATTGACGTTCACGTTCAATATCTTGTTGTAATTTTGTATTGGCAACATTTAATCGATCGATTCGGTCTTTTAAATTTACAGATAACGTATTAATACTACCGGAAAGCCCTCCAATTTCATCGTCTGCTGTTACAGGTAATTTTTCGCTAAAATCAAAATTGGCCATTTTCTTTGTAACGCGATTCATTTTAATTAATGGTTTCACAATGATTTTTGAGTAGTAGAAGGATAACAAAATAATTACGAGAAATACGATGATTAAGGCATAGACATAATAATCTTTCAAAACGAGCATCGCTTCATTAACAGGTTGCAAAGATGCTATCGCAAAAGCATATTCTGTAATCTCTCCATTTTCTATAATAGGTTTTACAAAGATACTATTCTTTATATTCTCCCCGCTATCTATTATATAAGTGTTTAATTGCTGCGAGTTAGCAGTGCCATTTCTAATAAGCTCTGCAAAATATTGAACGGCTTGCAATGTTTCAATATCATTTGCAAGACGAACCTCCGCTTTCGATGGAAGCTGTAATTTAGAGATCGTACCAGTAAACTCAATTTGAGTAACAGTTTTGTATCGGTTTGTAAGTCTATTTTTAGAAGGGTTACCATTAATAGATGAAAAATCTGAATTGGTATATTCGTTTTGCCATCGATTATAATTTGTTGTCAATTTTATTGGTGTTATTGTTTTGTTTTGTAGCAAACCGACGACGTTTATCACATCGTCTTTTTTCAATCCTAAGTTTTCGAATTTCTTATATTCTTCGGGTGTTAAAAGATTATTGAGAGGAATAGAATATGTCTCATTATTTTTAGGATTAAATACATCAATATAGTAATTGTTGTCGCTTTTAATAATGCCATTCGTATTTAAAAATTGCATGTCAGCATTTGTTTTATCATGAAATTCTTGTTTTAGTTTTCGAATTTCTTCATAAGTTTTCCCACTTTTTTCGTACGTATCTACGAACTTTTCAAAAGCAGTTTGAACTGTTTTTACTTTTTTATTAATATAAAATTTCTCTAAAAATAGAGATTGTCCTAGGAAAAATAGGAGGAATATGATTGTAAATAATGTTGATGTTAATAGAAATAGTTTAAAGACGATACTTCTGTTTTTCACTGCGTCACCTCTTGTGAGAAATACTGTAAATGGTTTCTTTATTATAACAAACGTTACAAAAAAGTAGAGGAGAAAATCTGTCTCTTCTGGAAGTAGTTTTTAATAAAAAGTCACATAAAAAGAACTCGACAGACGTATGACGAGTTCTTTAATGTATTATTGTTGAATTGCTGCATCTAAAGCGATTTCAATCATTTCGTTAAATGTAGTTTGACGCTCTTCAGATGTTGTTTCTTCACCAGTGAAGATGTGATCGCTTACTGTTAAGACAGATAATGCATTTACACCGTATTTCGCTGCTAATGTGTAAAGCGCAGTTGTTTCCATTTCTACTGCTAGTACACCGTAATCTCCAAGCTTTTTAACCATGTCCATGCTTTCGCGGTAAAATACATCTGCTGTTAAAACGTTACCAACACGAACGTGTAGGCCTTTTTCAGTTCCAGCATCGTAAGCTTTCTTTAGAAGATCGAAGTTTGCAGCTGGTGCAAAATCAAATCCTGGGAATGTTAAACGGTTCATATTAGAATCCGTACAAGCTGTCATTGCAATAATAACGTCACGTACTTTTACGTCTTTTTGAATGGCACCGCAAGTTCCAACGCGAATTAAATTTTTAACTCCGTAGCTTTGGATTAATTCGTTTACATAAATAGAAATAGAAGGAACACCCATACCTGTACCTTGCACAGATACACGTTTTCCTTTATAAGTTCCAGTGAAACCTAACATACCACGCACGTTATTATAGCAAGTAACGTCCTCTAGAAATGTTTCAGCAATATATTTTGCACGCAATGGATCACCAGGTAATAGAATAGATTCAGCAATTTCGCCTTGTTTTGCTTCAATATGTACACTCATGAAAAGTCCTCCTTATAATGTATTGATAGAAATCAATATCATTTGCATTATACACTACGAATCCTTTCAATTAAAATCTTTTTATTATTTGTAATATGTGCAAAACAGAAGGATTTCATAAATTGTCATCTAGAATATATATGTAAGAAGTTTTGTATGAATAGAGACTATAAAAATGGTAGGTGATGTTTTGAAAAATCTTGTCATTGGACTCGTTGCTTTGCTATTTGTTGTAGTAGGCGGATTTTACATAAAAAAGTATCAAGAAACTACAGAGACTGTAGGTGATGTTCAGGAAGTAAAATGGGATGTGTCAAATGGAAAAGGAAATGAGAAAGCAGATATTGTGTTTCAATTATTAAATAATAAAAGTAGCGAAGTGCGTGGTGTGAATGATCAAATTCGGGCAGTTATTGTAGACGGACAATTAAAACATGTACAACAAATGAAACCTACATTCGCAGGAAATGGATCATATAAGGTATCTTCTAAAATAGCGAAAGATGAAGGATATACAATATTTTTATATGAAGACAAAAATAAGTCTGTGCAATCATTTGCGAAGAAAGATTTTGGGAAGGAAATAGAGGAGAAAAATAAGAAAAAAGTAAAATTTCCAATCGATAGTGTACTTACAAAAAAAATAGGGGAGTATGAAGTTTCTCTTTTATTCGGTGCACTGCATCCGAATGAGCCAGTGACGTTAACATTTCAATTTCAAGCGAAAAAGGGTGAAAAATTGAAATTACATTCAGAGAGAGGAGAAGTGGAGGCGCTCTATATTGTGGACGAAACGAGAGAAAATTTTTTATATGCAATCCCTGTTGATACAGATGGACAATTACAATACCGTATTACATTTCCTGCTGAAGGAACGTACAAAATATGGGGAGATTTCTATATAAATGGTAAGAAATATGAAAAAGAATTTATTGTACAAGTTCAAAAAAGAAAAAACAGCTAACTATTTAGCTGTTTTTTCTTTTTCCTATTAATTTTGTTACAGAGAGCATCGTAATTGGTAAAGAATGATTCTTTCTAAATGCTAAATATTTACCGCTCCATGCTGGTTTATATTTTTCTTTAAAATGTCGTAACCCGCTGAAACTATATGTGTAACGAACATTATTAAAGATGGCAGCAGCAACCCGTTCAGACCAGAAAGATTGTGTCGATAAACCTACATTTGAAAGTGGTGCCATACCAATATTAAAGGAGTGGTATTCATTTTCTTTTGCCCACTGGAATAGGTGGATGAAAATTGCATCCATAATGCCGCTAGGCGCATCTGGATAATAGCGCATTAAATCAACAGACAATGATCCGTCTTGATATACGGGCATAAATGTCGTGAATGCAATGATTTTTCCATCTGCATCAGATAATGTAGCGATAGGAGCACGGCTAATATATTCACGATCAAAGTATCCGAGTGAGAAACTTTTCTCTTTTTTTCCACCGAGCCACGCATCTGAAACTTTTCTTAATTCTTCAAATAGTTCATCTGAGAACGGCGGCTGGTGAATAGAGAATGTATAGCCTTCTCGTTCAAAACGGTTGAAAGTTGCTCGCATACCGGCACGTTTTTTTCCTGTTATTGTAAATGTGTTCAAGTCAACGACAGCCTCTTCACCAAGCTTAAAGAAGTTGTAACCAAAATCATGATATAAACTCATCCATTTACTTTCGATTTGGTAGAATACACAAATGTATCCAAATCGGTCAGCTTCAGCTAAAAACTCTTGTAACACAGTACGGTAGGAGGAAGGATCTCCAATTGGATCACCTAGCACAACAAGACGTTTTCCAGTTATAGAGAAGAGAAGGAGCGCTTTCCCATCACTACTAAAGAAGAATTGTTTATCACCTAAAAAACCTAAATGACTAAGTACATTTCCACCATGTTCATCTAAAAAGTTTTGCAATCTTTTATCATTAGCTGGTTGCCCGGGAAATTCATTTCGATAACGATTAGCAATGAGTGAGCCAATTAGTAAAAATGTAGGAACGAAAAAGGCAGCTGCTAATGCACTTCGTTTTACTTGCGTAATATTACGAACGACAAAATCAGGTTTAAAAGCTTCTTTTGCACCTGCAAATAAAATCCCTAAGTTTTTATATAAATATAAAGTTATAAGTAAGAATATAAAAACTTTTACGATATCAGAAAGTGAGACTTCCATTTTCTCGCGTACAAATCTTTTACGAAGCATATATAATACAGCGAGTACAATTAATAAAATAAACGTTTCTTCAATATCAATCCCTTTTAGCGTATTAAAGATAGCTGCTCCGATTAAAGAAACAATCGTCATATAGTAAGAACGCTTTGTTCCATAATATATGCCTCGTGAAAGGATTAGGAGGAGAATACCGAATGTTAGTGATAAGCTAAAAGAAAATTGAATAAGATGTTTTGGAGCTAGAATATGTAAGGCGTGTGCTCTGTTTATACTTGTCGGTAGAATGGTCGATAAAATAACCATTAATCCAGCAAATACTGTTAAAGCAGCAGAGGCCCATGAACCTAGTTTTCCTAGAAAATCACGCTGCAAAGTCCATATAACACCAGTTGTTTCTAATGCAGGCGCAATAAAAGGTTTGTCTTCAAACTTTTTAATGGCCACGCCTGTCATTTCAAAAGCTGCAAAAATAAGACCGAGGCAGAATGGTAAAATGTAATAGACGAGGCGATATAATAACATAGCAGGTAGTAATACGCCTGTATCAATGCCATATTGTCCGAGCCCAGTTAAAAACACAAGGTCAAATGAACCAAGTCCACCAGGTACAAGACTAACAACACCAGCTAAAGCAGCAATGACATACACACCTAAAAACTTTTGAAATTCGATATCAATGCCAAATAATATTAGTATGACGTACATAACAATACCAGCAGATACCCACTCAACTAACGAAACTAATGAGTATAAAACAGTTGGATTTTTCTCTTCTTCTCGTTCATCTTGTCCTTCGGTTTGCTTTGGTTTTCTATTTTTTAGTTTAGAAAAGCCGATGTATATAGGGACGAAAAGGGCGAAGAAGATCAAAACAGGCCATAGCCACGGTTTTTCATGCAAAATAAAACTTGTGTCTAATATTCCAATAAGGCCGAGGAATGAAAGAATAGCGAGTCCGTTAATAAAAGCAGTTGTCATCCAGGCGATACTTTTAATCAGCTTGCCATTTTCTTTTATGTATGGACGATAAAGCATCGTACGTACACCCGCTCCAACGAGACCACCAAATCCAATAAATCCATTTAAGGTATTAGCAATCCATGAGATACGAAAAATCTTTTGGACAGGTATATCAGCTTTTAAATAACGAAGCATAACATAGTCGTAAAAGAACATTGTTGATACGGCAAATGCACCAAGTGTAATTGCTAAAAAGACTCCTCCGGTTGGAATGTTTTTAATTGTATTGATTGCTTCTAAAAAAGAAATGCCTGCTAATTCTTTTTTTGCTTGAAAGAATACAATGGTTAATACAACAAATGGGAAGATAATTTTCCCGATTTGTAAGAAACGTTTCCATGAAAACGACATAAATACAACTCTCCTTGTATAAGAAAACTGAGACAATAATATTATTATGACAAACTTCAAGAAAAATAAAAAGGTAAATTCCTGTATGAAGAAGCTATTTTTTTATAGGGATTATATTTAAAAGAGTATTTCGTTTGTCAGAAAATTAAGTTAAAATAAATTGAAAGAAGGAAGAGAGGGGAAGTAGATGATTATAATAGGTTATGCGGGATATGAGCTAGAGAAAGCAAAACCTAATACATCAGAAGATTTCTTTAATAGATCTGAAGTGACATATATATTAAATGATAAAGAAAGAACCTTTTCTGTTTTATATGTTCGATATTTTGAAGAAGTTTTACAAGAAATTACTCCTTTTGAAGGAAATCCGGTATGTAAAGTAGAAAATCAAGACATATATTTGCGGGATATTGTAGCGATCTGTTGTTTACTGAAAGAGAATGAGCTTCGCATGCAAAAACGTTTGTATTTAAATAATATAGAAGAATTCCAACAATATTTTGATGAGGAAATAGTCGTGAAAGTACAAGAAATATTGGCTGAATTACATAAAAATAAAAGAGTAGAAATAGCGTGAACTGGCAAAGGAGAGGGAAAAATGTCTAATCTAATGGTGGAAAATCAAACAGAACAAGTTTCTATGTTTTTAGAAGATGTTATTCATTTGATAACCAATTATGTAAATTATCATACGTTGCCTTCTTTATTAGAAGAGACACCGGCAGGAAACGAACAATATTATAAAGGGTTATTAGCGGCAATAAGACGTCTTCTCGTTTTTTGTGAAGAAGGGCATGATGCGTGTTTTGTTTTGTTAAATAGCCAGCCATTTCGAAAGACAGCAGCTGAAAAGATTTTATATAAAATTTATCATCAAGTAATTGCAGAGTTTTTTTCACCAAAGAGTGATCATTGGTATGAAAATAGTCGATCTGCTTATACAGGGAAAAACTCCATCGTTTTTCAACAAACGCCACCTGCATCTATAGAGCAAGTAATGAAGAATTTAGAAGGTAAATTTCAATTGATGCGTGAAGAACTAGAATATTATGAGACGGATTACCAAACAAAGATGTTACACAAATATTAATTGTGAAAAAGAAGCTAAGGGTACTTAGCTTCTTTTCCTTTTGCACAGTTATATAAGGGATTTCCTTTGAATATATTTAAGGGGATAGCATTAAGGAGGTGTAACATGAGTCAGCAAGGTGTATTCACAGATTACTTTCATGAAGTAGAAAGCTGGTGTGAAAGTGTTCTTCACGTATTAGATAGCCGTGCAATGGAAGTGTATGATGTCCATATGCTTGCTTATAAAATTCAAACGTTATTAGATCGTATGAAAGAGCATGAGTATGATACAGATGCAGAGTTTATGTATGAAATAAGTGATGATGTAGAACATATTCAGCATCATTTGCAGGAAGTATTCGTGCAGGGAGAAGAGGAATATGAACTATGTGAAAGAGGGGATAGTGAACGAGCTGTTCCAATTGGAGGGCATACACTCCCGCCACTACCATATCCATATAATGCGTTAGAACCGTATATTTCTAGAGAAATTATGATGTTACACCATGATAAACATCATCGTAGTTACGTGGAAGGATTAAATAAGGCAGAGAAGATGATGGAAGAAGCGAGAAAAACAAATCAATTTGATTTAATTAAGCATTGGGAAAGAGAAGCTGCTTTTCATGGATCAGGTCATTACTTGCACACAATATTTTGGAATAACATGAAAAAAGGTGGCGGCGGAAGTCCAAGAGGGGCTCTTTCACACCGGATTGAACAAGATTTTGGAAGTTTCTTGCGTTTTCAAAAACATTTTACAGAAGCAGCCTCTAAAGTGGAAGGTTCAGGATGGGCAATTCTCGTTTGGGTTCCGCGATCGGGAAGATTAGAAATTTTACAGAGTACACTTCATCAATTATTTACACAATGGGATACGATACCGCTCCTTGTACTAGACGTGTGGGAACATGCGTATTATTTACAATACCAAAATCGAAAAGATGAATATATTAAAAATTGGTGGAATGTTGTAAATTGGCCGGATGTAGAAAAAAGATTTGAAAGTGCAAAACAAATAGAATGGACACCTTATTAGACGCAGGTTCTCTGCGTCTTTTTTATTGGTAGGAGAGGGAGATTTCGTTCATATTTTAAAAGGCCAAGCATACACTTGTACAAAAAGTGCCAAAAGGACGTGGGGGGAAATATGAGACGAATTTGTGTAATCATTACGCTTCTTATTATGTACGCAAGCGTTATACCAATTCCTACATATGCAAAGATGACCAGCAATGTTAGTGCTCGAAATGCTGTATTAATGGAGCAACAGTCAGGTCGCGTATTATACGGAAAAGCAGAACATGAGCCGCAAAAGATTGCTAGTATAACAAAAATTATGACTGCCTTGTTAGCTGCTGAGTCAGGAAAAATGAAAGAAATGGTCTCGGTTAGTAATGAAGCAGTGAGAGTAGAAGGCTCAGCAATTTATTTAAAGCCTGGACAGAAAGTAAAATTAGAGGATTTAGTATACGGACTCATGCTTAGATCTGGTAATGATGCAGCACAAGTAATTGCTGAAAATGTAGGAGGGAGTATAGAAGGGTTTGTATATTTAATGAATGAAAAGGCGAAACAAATTGGAATGAAAGATACTCACTTTTCAAACCCACATGGTTTGGATGGAGATGGATCCCATTATTCGTCGGCCTATGATATGGCACTTTTAACAAGGTATGCAATGGGGAACGAAACCTTTAAGAAGATTTTTGGGACAAAAACGTATAAATCAGATTCGTGGGATTATCCGTGGAAAAACAAACATAAACTTGTGACGTCTTATTATGAATTTGCAACAGGAGGAAAAACGGGTTTTACGAAGAAAGCAGGACGGACGCTTGTTACAACAGCATCAAAAGATGGACTAGATTTAATTGTCGTGACTTTGAGCGCTTCTAGCGATTGGGATGATCATATGAATTTATTTGATAAAGGTTTTGAACGTTTCAAACAAACAAACGTTGTAGGACAAGGAGCTCTTGCTGAAATAACTGAAAAGAAATATGCCAATCATGTTTATACGAAAAATAGTTTTGCGGTACCTTTAACTGAGCAGGAAAGAAAGAATGTCGTATTAAAAGTTGAACTCGATAAAAGTGCGAAACTTAAGGATGGAGTAAAGGTTGGAAAGACAGAAATTTATGTTGGCAATGAGAAAGTTGGAGAACGAAATTTATTTTATAGTAAACGAAAGTTAGTAGCTACAACGGGAGTGTATTGGAATAATGTGAAAGAAATTTTTTCTCATATGATAGGTGTTGGAAGCGATGGTTAATCTCGTATGGGTAGCGATGGCAGTCATAGGGATTGTATATGCCATGATTAATGGAACGATGGAAGCAATCAATAAAGCAGTATTTGATGGAGCAAAAGACGCAGTAACAATTTGTATAGGGCTCATTAGTGTTTTAGTATTTTGGCTCGGTTTAATGAAAGTTGCAGAGGAAGCAGGGTTGTTAAAAAAGTTAGTGTCACTTTTTATGCCGATAGTAAAAAGATTGTTTCCAGAAATACCAAAGGACCATCCGTCAATGGGATTTATTTTATCGAATATGATGGCTAACTTTTTTGGGTTAGGTAATGCTGCGACCCCTCTTGGTATAAAAGCGATGGAACAATTGAAAGAGTTAAATGGGGGAAAGGATTCGGCGAGCCGTTCTATGGTGACGTTTCTTGCGTTAAATACATCAGCGATTACTTTAATTCCTACTACTGTCATTTCGATTCGAATGACGTATGAATCAGCGAATCCAACTGAAATTGTTGGGGTAACATTCATTGCACAAGTACTCTCTATGATCGGAGCGATTTGGATTGATCGCTATTTTTACCGAAGAAGGAGTAGGAAGGGGCGGAAAAAATGAGTATTGTTAATACGATATCATTATGGGTAATCCCTTGTGTAATTGGTTTTATTCTTTTATATGGAACGATAAAGAAAGTGCCGACGTATGAATCGTTCGTTGAGGGGGGAAAAGAAGGAATTCAAATTGCAATCTCTATTTTACCGTTTATGGTTGGAATGCTCGTATCTATTTCTATATTTCGAGCTTCAGGTGCATTGGATGCAATGATATCAGTAATGAAGCCGATGTTAGATTTAATTCATGTCCCAGCAGAAATTGTTCCACTGGCACTTATACGCCCTATTTCGGGCTCTGCTGGTTTAAGTATTACGACCGATTTAATTGCCACATATGGACCAGACTCATTCATTGGGCGATTGGCTTCTACGATGCAAGGGAGTACAGATACGACTTTTTATATTTTAACAGTATACTTCGGAGCTGTTGGAATTAGAAAAATGGGAGATGCATTAAAAGTAGGACTTTTTGCTGATTTAATCGGAATTATTTGTTCGATTGTGTTTGTTTCTTTAATGTTTAAGTAATACTATTCATTTTTTATGCTATTTCGCTTATAATACGTATACGACCACTATTAAGGTGTTGCTTAATAGTGGTTTTTTTATGCGGTATTTTTGACAAAATAATGAACTTTTATTGTGAGCAATATGAAAAATATGGACAATAATAAAAGGTAAAACCATGATTTGACCTTTATATGTTTATTATCATCGCTATGTTGTTTAAGTAAGAGGAAGCGAAAAGCCGTTAAGCGTATGCGGTTGCCAAGTCTTTCTAATGTAAGGTAAGATAAATTCGAGGTGAAAAAAAGAAATGGAACGATTACAAAAAGTGATTGCGCAAGCAGGTATTGCATCGAGAAGAAAGGCTGAGGAATTAATTCAGCAAGGAAAAGTGAAAGTTAACGGAAAAATAGTGAAGGAGTTAGGAACGAAAGTAACTCCTCAAGATAAAGTAGAAGTGAATAACATTCCTCTTGAAAAAGAAGAACCTGTTTATTTTTTACTATATAAACCAACTGGCGTAATTTCAAGTGTATCAGATGATAAAGGAAGAAGTGTTGTAACAGACTTTTTCCCGGAAATTACACAACGTTTATTCCCAATCGGACGATTAGATTATGATACGTCTGGCGTATTATTAATGACAAACGATGGGGACTTCGCAAATGTATTAATGCACCCTAGATATAAAGTTGAAAAAACATATGTTGCAAAAATAAAAGGTCCTCTAACAGGTGAGAAAATTCGCATGTTAGAACGCGGTGTTATGTTAGAAGACGGAAAAACAGCACCAGCGCGTGTGAAAATCATTTCTTGGGACAAGCGTAAAGAAATGGCGATTGTACAATTAACAATTCATGAAGGTCGTAACCGTCAAGTACGTCGTATGTTTGAAGCTTTAGACTGTAAAGTAGTGAAACTAAAGCGTGAACGCTACGCCTTTTTAGAAGTGGGTAGCTTGCGACCTGGTGATGCAAGAGAATTGACACCGCATGAGGTGAAACAATTACGTGCATTGGCTTCTACAAAGCCTCGCTAATCGATATTGTGAAACTTTCACCAGTGGAATGCTCCGCTGGTGATTTATTAAAAATACATATATTCATCACTCGTCGAAGAGAGGGGAAACAATATGAAAAAAAATCGCTTATTATTTCGCGTTATTATTCTGCTCATTTTAAGCGGTGCTGTAGGATTTACACTTTATCAAGGATATTTCTCTAAAGAAGAGAAAATGGAAATTGGAAAAGAAGCACCTAACTTTGTTGTGACAGATTTAGAAGGAAAGAAAATTGAGCTAAAAGATTTTAAGGGAAAAGGTGTATTTTTAAACTTTTGGGGTACGTGGTGTAAACCTTGTGAGAAAGAAATGCCTTATATGAATGAACTATATCCAAAGTATAAAGAAAAAGGCGTTGAAATCATTGCGTTAGATGCAGATGAAACGGATATTGCTGTTAAGAATTTTGTGAAACAATACGATCTTAAGTTCCCCGTTGCAATCGATAAAGGTGGAGAAATTATAAAAACGTATGGAGTAATACCATTACCAACAAGCTTCTTGATTGATAAAGATGGTAAGGTGATTCAAGAGATTAAAGGTGAACAAACGAAGGAACAATTGGAGGAGTATTTAAAGAAAATCACTCCGTAATAAAGAAAACCTTTACATACAAGGCGCTTACCTATAGTGCCTTCGGTTTAAAAATTCTGAGTATTGCGGTAACTTGAGGTTAGAATATACAATAGTACATATAGATACAGGGGCGGTGAGAGTGTTGAAAGAAATTAAATGTGAATGTGGACATGTGAATCCGATAGGAACTGTTTTTTGTGAAGCTTGTGGGAAACCATTTGAAAGCAATGAAAATATAAAACTATTGGATATGCGCTATGAGGGGAGTGCTCGGAGATCTCTCACGCAAACAAAAACGATTATTGATAAAATTTGGAGCTTTTTCTCTTCTGTAAAAGTGGGTGTATGGCTCATTGTAATCACTTTAGCTGCATCGGCGATAGGGACTATTTTTCCGCAAGAAATGTACATAACTCCAGGAATTGCACCAGCTGAATATTATAAGCAAGAATACGGATTTTTAGGGCAATTATACTATCAATTAGGCTTTAATAATTTATACGGTTCATGGTGGTATATGATGTTAATTGCTTCAATTGGTATTTCTCTTGTGATATGTAGCTTAGACCGTGTCATTCCACTTTATAAAGCTTTAAAGAAGCAAGGGGTAAAAAGACACCCTAGCTTTTTAAAGAGACAAAGATTATATGGCACTGGTACACCGCAAGAGGGAGATTTTGAAAAAGTTCAAAAGAATTTAAAGAAAACGAACTATAATGTGAAAGTGGAAGACGGAAACGTTTTAGCAGAAAAGGGACGTTTCTCGCGTTGGGGTCCATATGTAAATCATATCGGTCTTATTATCTTTTTATTCGGTGCGATGCTTCGTTTTTTACCGAGTATGTATGTAGATGAAACGCTTTGGTTACGTGATGGTGAAACGAAAGAAATACCAGGGACGGATGGCCAATATTATTTAAAAAGTGAGAAGTTTATAAAGGAAGTTTATGATAAAAGTAAGGACAAGGAAGTTTTTGATGAAGCAATTGACCGTGTAGGTGATAAAATGATTGCGAAAAACTTCCAAACGAATGCCGTATTATATAAAGCGGTAGGTGAAAAGATAGCTGGACAAAAACCAAAATTGGAAAAAGTAAAAGAAGTTGAAATTCGAGTAAATGAACCGCTGAAATTTGATCAATTTGCTGTTTATCAATTGAGTTATAGAGAAAATGAATTTAAAAGTATGTCCTTCCGTTTGCAAAATAAAGAAAATAATCAAAAGTGGGGACCGATTAAAGTTGATTTAACAAACCCTGCAGAAAAATATGATTTAGGAAATGGTTATTCTTTAGAACTATTAAGCTATTTCCCTGATTTTTATTTTGATGAGAATGGAAGGCCAAATACAAAAACAAAATTACCAAACAACCCTGCATTTGTATTTAAAATGTTTACGCCTGAAACACCAGATGGTGAAGTGAGTTTTGTTGGTATTCAGCAAAATATAGAACCTGATGGAAATAATAAATATAAAATGTCGTTTGCAGGCGTGGAAATGCAAAATGCAACAGCACTTACTGTAAGGAAAGATTTAACGCTTTGGATTCTCGGTATTGGAGGATTTATATTTATGGTTGGTGTCATTCAAGGAATGTATTGGAATCATCGCCGTATTTGGATACAACGCGTTAATGATGAATGGTGGATTGCAGGACATACGAATAAAAACTGGTTCGGTTTAAAGAAAGATATTGAAAGAGTACTAGAAGGTACAGCAATTCCGCAACCAAATGATAAAGTAGTCGATAAAAAAATTAGTTAAGGTGGGGAAACGATATGGTGCAAATAAGTAGTAACTTTCTCTTTACCGCATTTATTTTATATTTAATTGCCACTCTATTTTTTGGGGGAGCAATTAAAGAAAAGGGTCATAAATGGGCAAACGTAGGAATAACGATTACAATTTTAGGGTTTATTGCACAAACAGTTTATTTTGTAACAAGGTGGATCGCATCAGGTCATGCGCCAGTTAGTAACTTTTTTGAATTTGGTACGTTTTTCGGCATGATGCTTGTCGGAGCATTTATTGTCATGTACTTTATGTACCGCGTAAGTATAATCGGACTATTTGCATTACCAGTTGCGCTTTTATTAATTGCTTATGCAAGTATGTTTCCGAGGGAAATATCACCGCTTATTCCATCTTTAAAAAGTAATTGGTTACATATTCACGTGACGACTGCGGCTGCAGGACAAGCAATTTTAGCAATTAGTTTTATTACGGGCGTTATGTATTTATTGAAAAATGTAGATCAATCAGTGAAAAGTAAACGTACATTTTGGCTAGAGACGGTAGTATTCACACTTGTTTGTACAGTTGGGTTTATTGGAGTAACAACGGTATATTCTAGTATGAAATATGAAGCGAAGTTTCAATGGATTGATAAAAATGAACAACAAGTGGAAATGAAATACAATCTTCCGGCTTTAGTGGGGCCGCATGAAGGGAAGTTACTGACAGAAAATAAATTAGAGCCGACAGTTGAAGTTCCGGCGATTGTAAATGCGAAAAAATTAAATACTGTTATTTGGTCAATGTTAGTTGGAACGTTACTCTATATCGTATTAAGGCTAATTTTACGTAAACGAGTATCAGCGGCACTTCAGCCGTTAGTGAAAAATACGAATAGCGATTTGTTAGATGAAATAGGATATCGTTCTATTGCAATTGGATTCCCAGTTTTCACATTAGGTGCATTAATTTTCGCCATGATTTGGGCTCAAATAGCGTGGACACGTTTTTGGGGCTGGGATCCGAAAGAGGTTTGGGCACTTATAACTTGGCTCTTTTATGCGGCGGTATTACATTTACGTTTATCAAAAGGGTGGCACGGAGAGAAGTCAGCATGGTTAGCGGTAATTGGTTTTGCAATCATTATGTTTAACTTTATTGTAGTAAACTTAATTATCGCGGGTTTACATTCATACGCATAGAGAAATAAAATAGGAGAGTGTATGTCACTTTCCTATTTTATTTTTGTCAACTTTTCTTCTTTTTTGAGAAAAACATGACAAAGTAGCGGTTGATTTTGTAAAATGATGTCGAGGACATTATATACTGTTCAAAAAAAATACATAGTTTTGGAAAAAAATTGAACAAACTTTATTATTCTTGTGAAGCATAATATGGGAAGTGAAACATTTAGAAGATTGCTTAAATAAACGAGAATAGCGCAACATAATAGTATAGAAGGGTAGGTGTGAACCGTTGTGGTAAAAGTACGCAACGGGTAGAAATGGAAAATGAATCAAGAATTTTAATTGTAGACGATGAGGATCGTATTCGTCGTTTGTTGAAAATGTATTTAGAGAGAGAACAATACACAATTGAAGAAGCAGACAATGGTGATACAGCTTTAGAAATGGCGCTGCAAAATGATTATGATTTAATTTTATTAGATCTTATGATGCCGGGTAAAGATGGTATCGAAGTATGTAAAGGGGTTCGTGAGAAGAAAGCGACGCCAATTATTATGTTAACAGCAAAAGGTGAAGAAGTAAATCGAGTACAAGGGTTTGAGGTAGGAACTGATGATTATATTGTGAAACCATTTAGCCCACGTGAAGTAGTGCTTCGAGTGAAAGCGGTCTTACGCCGTTCTGTACCAACAACATTCTTTACACAAGATACAACGACAAAAGATGTTACTGTATTCCCTCATTTAACAATTGATAATGATGCACACCGTGTTACAGCAGATGGTAATGAGGTGAACTTAACACCGAAAGAATACGAATTACTATTATTCTTAGCGAAAGCGCCTGATAAAGTATTCGATCGTGAGCAATTGCTAAAAGAAGTATGGCAATATGAATTCTTCGGAGATTTACGTACAGTTGATACGCATGTAAAGCGTTTACGTGAGAAGTTAAGTAAAAAATCACCCGATGCTGCGAAGATGATTGTTACCGTTTGGGGAGTAGGTTACAAGTTTGAGGTTGTGAACGACTGATGCTTTGGAGAAGTGTAGTAGGGAAGTTATGGATGACCATATTACTTCTCGTTTCGTTCGTGCTTGGATTTGTTGCGATTTTACTTTCACAGTTTTTTAGAACATATTATGTTGATATGAGTGAAGCTAGGCTTCAAAAAGTTGCAACAAGTGTTTCAGAGTTAATTGAAGAAGGTGCCGATGTAAAAACGATTGAGAATATCGCATACAAATTCTCTGATCCACTTTCAAGGATCATTATTGTAGAAGATGGAAAAGAAATATCTTCTTCACCGAAACAAGAAGGATTAGTCACTCTTACAATGGATGACTTAAAAGAAGATAAAGAATTAGCGGCTGTGTTTACAGACAAAAAAGAAATTAAGAATAACATTAGAAAAGCCTCTAATAGTAGAAAGAATAAAAATACTGAAAATGATATTATGATTGTCGGAAAACCAGTACAGTCAAAAAATCAAAGTGCAGTGTTTGTATACGAATCTTTACAAGTGCCGATACAAGGTATGGAAAGAACGACTGATTTTATATTCTTATCAGCAGGGATTGCGATTATATTAACAACTTTCTTTGCATTCTTCTTATCTACTCGAATTACAGCACCGCTTCGTAAAATGCGTGAGGTTGCTTTTGAGGTATCGCGTGGGAAGTTTGATGCAAAAGCTCCTATGGTATCCCAGGACGAGATTGGTGAGCTTGCAACAGCCTTAAATCAAATGGGGAAACAGTTGAAGTTTAATATGAATGCCCTGCAGCAAGAGAAAGAACAGTTAGCTAGTATTTTAAGTAGTATGGCAGATGGGGTTATTACATTAAATCAAGAGGGTGAAGTCGTTGTAATCAATCCGCCGGCTGAACATTTCTTACAAGTTTGGCAAGAAGAAAAAGAGATAGAGCTCAGTAAAAAACTACCTTCTGAACTTGTTGAACTATTCCATCTCGTTGTAGAAAGCGAACAACAACAAGTGGTTGAAATTAATTTACAAAAAGGTAACTATGTAGTTCTTATGACGCCGCTTTACAATCAAACGAAAATTCGTGGGGCTGTAGCTGTATTGCGTGATATGACGGAAGAACGCCGTCTTGAGAAAATGCGCCAAGACTTTATTGCGAACGTATCACATGAACTTCGTACACCGATGGTCATGCTCCAAGGGTATAGTGAAGCAATTTTAGATGATATTGTGCAAACAAAAGAAGAAATTAACGAGTTTGTTCAAATCATTTATGATGAATCCGTTCGTTTAGGGAAACTTGTAAATGAATTGTTAGATTTAGCGCGTATGGAAAGTGGTAATGTAGAGTTACATATAGGTGAAGTTGATATTCATCCTTTCGTTGAAAAAATAAGTCGTAAATTCCAAGGAATTGCAAAGGATAAAGAAGTCGCGTTAACGGTTGATTTCAAAAATCCAATTGAGCAATACCCGTTTGATGCAGATCGTATGGAACAAGTATTGACGAATTTAATTGATAACGCAATACGTCATACGAACGCAGGTGGACATGTAACGCTTGTAATTGATACGAAAAATAATGGTCTTATTTTTGAAGTACAAGATTCGGGCGCTGGTATTCCAGAAGAAGATATTCCATTTTTATTTGATCGTTTCTATAAAGCTGATAAAGCAAGAACACGTGGGAAAAAAGGTGGAACAGGACTCGGGCTTGCGATTGCAAAAAATATTGTGCAAGGCCATGATGGGAAAATTGCTGTTTCAAGTGTCGTTGGAGAGGGAACTACATTCTCTGTATATTTACCGAATCGTATAATTTAGATATACGTTTTTAAAGTTGATAATGAATAAAGTTCTACTGTTGTTTATTTTTTTGTAAAATCAATTAAATAAATAATAGTAGAACTTTTTTTCTAACTTAGTCCAATGAAGAATGATGAGAGGGGTGTCGTAAAGCGATGAAATTATATACAAAAACAGGAGATAAAGGGACAACAAGTGTAATAGGCGGCAGAGTGGATAAAGATAATATCCGAGTTGAAGCATATGGCACAATAGATGAGGCGAATTCTCATATTGGATATGCGATGACTAAACTACAAGGCGGGTCTTTCGGAGATATTTACAATGAACTTGAAACGATTCAACATGAACTATTTGATTGCGGGGGAGACTTGGCGATAGTAGGCGAGAAAATTCCTTATAAAGTAAAAATTGAAATGGTCGAAAACTTAGAAAGTAGGATCGATTCGTATACAGAAGAAGCACCGCCACTAGAACGGTTTATTTTACCAGGTGGAAGCGAGTCGGCAGCTGCTATTCATATTGCACGTACAGTTGTAAGGCGAGCAGAACGATGTATCGTGTCCCTGCAAAAAGAAGGAGAAATAAATGAAGTTGTTCTAAAGTATGTAAATAGATTATCTGATTATTTATTTGCAGTAGCTAGAGTAATAAACGCTCGATTACAAGTAAAAGATGTAGAGTATAATCGCAGTGCAATCGTTTTTCGTGATAAGAAAGAGAAGGAAGTGGAGTGATTCACTTTCTTTTTTTGTATAGTTTTTTCTGTAATATACCAAAATAGAGAAGGTATGGTCGTAATTAGAAAACGGAGGATGTATATGAAAGCTTTAAAATATGGCGTCATGTTATTGACAGTACTATTTTTATCTCAATTACATGTGTACGCAGAGGGAAATCAATGGGCATGGCCTGTTGAAGGACAGATAAGTGATTATTTTGGAACAAGGCACGGAAAACACTACGGTATAGATATAGCGGCACCGATTGGCGCGCCTGTGTCAGCTATTCAAGAAGGTAAGGTAACAAAGTCTTATTATTCAAGTAGTTATGGAAACGTTGTTTTTATTAAACATGGAGAATATGAGGCTGTGTATGCACATTTAAATAAGAGATATGTAGTTCAAGGGGATTATATTTCAAAAGGAGAAATAATTGGAGAAGTAGGAAATACAGGAGAATCCCGAGGTGCACACTTACATTTAGAAGTTCATCAAGGAAGATGGACGATGGCAAAAAAGAATGCGATGAATCCATTGCTTGTTTTACATGAACAAAGAAATGAAGCAGTTTCTTCATCGTTATACGTCGTCCAAAAAGGCGACACTCTAGTTAGCATTGCGCGGAAATTTAGAATGTCAGTTAAGGAAATTCAAGAAAAAAATGGGTTGCAACAAGAGCTGATTTATCCAAATCAACAATTATATGTAAAGTAAAAAAAGAGCTAGTTAAAACTAGCTCTTTTTTACCAAAAAATAAAGACACATATAAATCCAGAAATAGCTAAGTAGCTATATAAGTAAAATACTTTCGCTCTTGTTTTTTCGTTTGTTCGAAATAGTACAATAGTCGGTTCAATTAAACCAATTGTCAAACAAAGTAAACCAAGAAGCATACAACCGATTGAAATAGAGTACAGGGCGATTTGTGGTCCTTGAAATGGAATCATCCATTTTAATAAAAATGCAATGAGTGCAGTATAGCAAATGCTGCCGATGTATTTATTCAACGGTGCATTAGAACGGAAACCAGGAAGCTTTTTTAAGAAAGAGCGGGAAACAACTTCAATTTGTAAAGATGTATGCTCTTCTATTATTTTTTGAGCTTCTTTTCCTTTTTGGAAAAGGGATAATATCCAGTTTCGCTCACCTTGAAAAATAAATTGTGAAGTTGTCAAATAATGATCAACCTTTACTTTATTCCAACTCTTCCATGGATGACGCTCACATAATTTTAATTTACTTTCTGACTTTTTATCATACTGATAAATACTGATGCCATCTTCATCGAAAGCAGCATAGTATGTCTCGCTTGAGAATGTGCCTAAATCAATTGGACAGTAGAAAAGTAATTCTTTTTTTAAGTAAAAGTATTCTTTCCTTAAGTTTTTTTTCATTGTTTCTCGAATAGAGTGTCTCTTTTCTTTCTTCATGACATTTCCTCCATAATCCAGAAAATGTTCTTATCTTAACAATTCAACATCTTATCACTTTTAATTATATATGACTAGGGGATTCATAGGAGAAATGCCGAATACTAAAAAATATGGAGTGTATTGTAAAATATAATGAATGATTTTGATTATGTAAAATTAATAACTTATTTTTAATAAGTTACGATTTTTTTGTTCACAATACGATCATGTTGTTGTATAATGAAGTAGAAAATAGAATATCGGTCTATCTTCGGGGCAGGGTGAAAATCCCGACCGGCGGTGATGAACTATATGTGATTTTGTTCTAAGCCCGCGAGCCGTTAAGGCAGGATTTGGTGTGATTCCAAAGCCGACAGTACAGTCTGGATGGGAGAAGATGGAGGTTCAAGCGTTCAAAAAAGATAGGTATTTGAACGTCTGTTTGATGTGCCTTAAATTCTCCCTTTGTGTAAAACACAAAGGGTTTTTTCGTTCTATGAAAAAGTAGGCATAGCAGAACCTTTCCACTTTCCATGAGATGATCGATGGAAAAGGAGAGAGAAAGATGAAACAAAAAAACAGTGTAGTGCAGATGGTGAGTGTAGCAATGCTAAGTAGTATTGCATATTTACTGATGATGTTGGATTTCCCATTCCCAGGGCTTCCGCCATTTTTAAAAATTGATTTTAGTGATGTGCCAGCTCTAATTGCTGCGATTATTTTCGGGCCAGTTGCAGGGGTAATTGTAGAAGCGATAAAGAATATTTTAC
Source organism: Bacillus cereus group sp. BcHK124 (assembly GCF_027712065.1). Taxonomy (NCBI): domain Bacteria; kingdom Bacillati; phylum Bacillota; class Bacilli; order Caryophanales; family Bacillaceae; genus Bacillus; species Bacillus cereus group sp. BcHK124. Next base: position 215,945 of record NZ_JAQFPJ010000005.1, on the reverse strand, counting down.
ATTACGGGATTCAAGGGAGTTTAACGGGAGTACCAGTTGGAGAAATTGCTAACTTTATTGCAGGATGTTTATTTATTGGACCAGCAACTTTCTTATTTAGGAAGTATCGTACTGTTAAGAGTTTAACGACAGGATTAATGCTAGGGACAATTACAATGGCGCTCATTATGAGTGTATTAAATTACATCATCATATTCCCAGCTTACACTTGGTTTTTAAATTCACCAGCTATGTCTAGCGAAGCGATAAAAACAACGGTTGTAACGGCAATCTTACCATTTAATTTGATTAAAGGAATTGTTGTAACAATTGTATTTGTAGCGTTATTCTCACGCCTGAAAGTATGGGTATTTGCAAAAATGAAAAATGCATAAATATAAAATAAAACCATTAGTAGTATACAACTACTAATGGTTTTTTATTAAGGAGACTGAAAATAGAAAACAAAAAATACCCCTCAAATGAATGAGAGGTATTTTTTGAAGTTAATAAAAGACTATTCGAATTTTAAAGCATCGCCGTCGAATGATTCGTCAGCAACTTTAATTGAGTCAGTTGGACAACCTTCGAATGCATCCATCATATCTTCAAGTAATACATCTGGAATTTCAACGATACCTTGGTTATCGTCTAATGTTACGAATGCAATACCTTCATCATCATAGTCATAAATGTCTGGTGCAGCAGCGCCACAAGCACCACATGCAATACAAGTATCTTTATCAACGATTGTATATTTTGCCATCTTTTTTCCCTCCTGATAATATGTATGTGAAAAGCTCGCTATAAAAATTATAACCTTATTGTAAAACGGTTTTTAAAACTTTTCAACATAAAATTATAATGATAATCCTTATCAATTAGAGTGTCAACTAATTTTTGCATTATGTCATAAGATTTTCAAAATACGTAAATGTTATTTCGTTTGGTACAATATAATATATACAGGTATATATTGCCCATATGATAAGTTTAATGAGTAACGGTAGATGGCGCAATCATATCAAAAGTAATTAAGTTAGATTGAAAGGTGGAAGCGGTAATGCAACTACAATATACTGTATTGTATTGTTTAAAACAATTGAATGGTGAAAGAACCGTTTCTTCTATTTATTATTTATTAAAGGGAAAACGTTCTTCGCAAACGTTACAAGATGGAAATATGTTCCGAATTTCTTTTTTGTTTGGAATATATAAATCGTTAAATAGAAATGAATATGATCGTGAAGTTGCAAAGTTGTTGCAAGCAGATTTGATTCAAGAAATACATGAAAATACATATTTGTTAACACCTAAAGGTAAAATGCAGTTACATACATGGGAGGAAGGGTATGCTTTTCCAGCCCATTTGCATGGTTTGCACTATGGTGAATTAGGTGAAACGTTTTGGAAAAGATTATCTTTAATTATTCAAACTGTATCTAATTTACAACAGAATAATACGAAGTTTATTCCTATTCAACAAGATACAGAAATAATGGTGTGGGTGAAGCGATTTTTAACAGGTATGCCGTATAGGCGAAGTGAATTGGCGAAAAGATTATGGAAAGAAATACATAATCTTTTAGGGAAATGTGATGTGATAGAAGCAACGATTGTAACATATAGATTAACAGGATATGAACGTATCGGTTGTACATTGCAGCAGTTAGCGGAAATTACGAAACGAGATATTTTCAGGGTATATTTCTTATTTTGGGGTACAATTCATTTCCTTATACAAGAAGTTCGCGATAAAGAAAATGAATTTCCGTTATTAGCTGAGATTATCTCTTATCCAAATGAGAGAGCTGAATTATTTAGTTTATCAACGAAAAAAACATATAATTTTTGGAGACAAGGGCGCTCATTAGAAGAAATAGCGACAATTAGAAATCTAAAGGTTGCAACGATAGAAGATCATTTTGTTGAAATTGCTTTGCGTGAAAGAGATTTTTCTATCGAGATGTTTATGGAAAAAGACAAAATAGATAAAGTAACAGAAGTAATTGATGCATTACAAACACGTAAGTTGCGTGAGTTGAAACAAGCTGTTGGAGAGGGTATCTCTTATTTTGAAGTTCGTCTTGTATTGGCGCGGATGGAGGGTATAAATGAAACTTGAGGAATATTTATATAGGTGGTTTGGATATTCTGAATTTCGTCCAGGTCAAAAAGGGGTAATTACAGATTTATTGGAAGGAAAAGATGTTATAGCGATGCTTCCGACCGGAAGAGGGAAGTCTATGTGCTATCAACTTCCAGGGCTCATGCAAGAAGGGACAGTACTTGTTGTATCACCATTATTATCTTTGATGGAAGATCAGGTTACACAATTAAAATATGTTGTGAAAAACCGAGTGATAGCATTTAATAGTTTTCGGACATTACATGAAAAAAGAGAAGCAATGAAAAGGTTAGCTTCCTATAAATTTATTTTTGTTTCACCTGAGATGTTGCAGTCGGAATTGTTAATAAGAGAATTGAAGAAAGTTCATATTTCATTATTTGTTGTGGATGAAGCTCATTGTATTTCGCAATGGGGTTATGATTTTAGACCAGATTATAAAAAACTAAATGTAGTTATTGAAAATATCGGGTCTCCTACGGTGCTAGCATTAACTGCAACAGCGACGAAAGATGTACTCCGAGATATAGCAGAGAGTTTGAATTTGGAGAATGTGACGCAGCATGTGTATTCTATTGATCGTCCAAATATAGCAATGGAAGTACAATTTGTGGAGACGATAGAAGAGAAGAAAGAGGCGCTTTTGGAACAGGTGATGTATTTACAAGGGCCGGGGATTGTATATTGTTCAAGCAGAGCATGGACAGAACGTTTAACGGAATATTTAAGGGGAAAAGGCGTTACTGGTGTCGCTTTCTATCATGGTGGTATGGAACATGAAGAGCGCATGTTAATTCAACAGCAGTTTATGAATGACCAGTTGCAGCTTGTAATATGTACAAGTGCTTTTGGTATGGGAGTAAATAAATCAAATACGAGATATATTATTCATTTCCACTATCCGACTAATATAGCTTCTTATTTACAAGAAATCGGAAGAGCTGGAAGAGATGGTGAACCTAGTATAGCTATTTTACTATGCAGTCCGTTAGATCACGATTTACCAATTTCAATCATTGAAGATGAATTGCCAAGCCAGTCACAAATACAATTTTTATTTTCTTTACTGCAGGAAAGAATGTTTCAAACAAAAGAATTACCAATAGAAGAGGTAGAAGAAATTTGTTATAATGCAGCAAGATTTAATGAACAATATTGGCGTTTCGTCCGCTATCATCTTGAAAAGCTTGGAATCATACAACAGAGAAAATTAATATTAGAGAGCTTGTCAGATGAAATTATGACAAGATTAATAGCTGAAGTAGAAATCAGGCTACGTAATAAATATAGTGAGCTAGAAAACATGAAATCATGGATACAAGTGAAAGAATGTAGACGTGAATATTTGCTGCGACAGTTCGGTTACAGAAAAGAGGGCGAGTTAAAGAATTGCTGCGACTATTGTCATATTACAAAAACAGATTATAAAAAAAGACAAGCGCAACAATCGGATTTCGACTATAATTGGGAAACAGAGTTACAAAAGCTTTTCGGTCTAGAAAAGATGGGGGAATGATGAACATTCAAAGGCATAATATTGAAGATATGAGTCCGAAAGAAATAAGGTTGAATCTGTATATCACACAGTTCATTATTATCGGTATCGGTTGTTTACTAGCATATATACTATTCCGAGATATAAAGTCGGTGTATAGTCTGTGGAAATGGGAACCGGTGTCTATACTTATAATAGGTGGCTTGTTAGCGATTGGTATTGTGTTATTAGATTATGTTGCAATGCGAGTATTTCCAGAGTCTTGGTTTGATGATGGTGGTATTAATGATAGGATGTTTCAAGGGATGTCAGTTATGCATCTACTTGTTATTACATTCATTATCGGCTTTGCAGAAGAATTTTTATTTAGAGGTGTAGTGCAGACGCACTTTGGAATTGTAATAGCGAGTTTCGTATTTGCAGTATTACATATTCGGTATATAAAAAAGCCATTTTTGTTTTGTTTCGTCTGTTTCATTAGTTTTGTTTTTGGCTATGTATTTGAATGGACAGGAAATTTGTTTATAACAATCTTTGCACACTTTCTTGTTGATTTTATAATGGGGCTCCAATTAAGAAAATAAATGGAAGGTGGTGGTGAACAACATGAGAAGACGAATTCCTGATTTTGAAGAGGAATTAGAAGTTGAGCGAGTGGAAGAAAAAGAAGGTTTACCGCCGCGTAGTGAAATTCATAGAAATAAAGAGAAAAAACAAAAGTTTAAAATGAATCATATTTTCGTCCGAGTTTTAACATTTCTATTCATATTACTACCAATTAGTATTTTATGGTATACGGATAAATATATTCAGGTGAAAAGTGATGGTAATAACGCTGGAAAAAGTGCATTTGAGGTCATTTTCTTTGATTCAGCTAAATCTCAGTCCGAGGCATCATCTGAGAAAGTTGTCACACATACGGTGAAAGAGGGAGAAACCTTAGAAAGTATAGCAAAGCAATATTTTTCAGATGAAACTGGGATCGAAGTGATTAAAAAGTATAATGATTTACAAAAAGATGAAGTGAATGTAGGTCAAGAATTAAAAATTCCGATAAAAGATAAGTCCACGAAGCGAGAGAGTTAGTAAAATACTTACTATAAAAACTGGGAATTATCTTTATGAGGAAGGGAGTAAAAAATATATGATATGGATTATCTTATTAAGTACTCTCGTTTGTATTGGTATTATATTTCTTCTTGTAATGTATACGGAAGCAACGCGTAATACGGTGCTAGAACATACTTTAATATTTGAAGAATTTCCGAAAAGTTTTCAAAAAGTAAATATATTCTTTATATCAGATATTCATAGAAGGGGCATTTCGAATTCGTTAATTGAACAAGTAAAAAGAAAAGTAGATCTTGTAATTATTGGTGGTGATTTAGCGGAAAAAGGTGTCCCTTTATCGAAAATCTCTGCAAATATACAAAAGTTAAGAGCGATAGCTCCTGTATATTTTGTATGGGGAAATAATGATTATGAGATTGAATATCATGAATTGGATGCTTTATTATTAGAAAATAATGTGAAAGTTTTAGATAATACAAGAGTTGTATTTGAGTCTGAATTAGGAGAGAAAATTTGTTTGCTCGGTGTAGATGATGTTGGTTTGAAACGTGATCGTTTAGATTTAGCGTTGGCTGATTGTAAGGAAGATGGTTTTCGCATATTAATTAGCCACAACCCTGATATAATAAATAAAATGTCTGGAAAAGAACAAATTTCACTTGTGTTAAGTGGACATACACATGGAGGACAGATTCGATTATTCCCATCTAAAAAATATTTAAAAGGTGGCGTATATAAGCATTCAAATATGACTCTTTTTGTTAGTAATGGGTATGGAACAACGTTGGTTCCACTTCGCTTCCGAGCACCTGCTCAAACACATATTATTACGTTATGCGGAGGGAAATGATGCCAACTCTAAACGGAAAATATAATATAAAAGCTGTTTCGAATATAATTGGAATTCAACCAAGTACGCTTCGTGCATGGGAAAGACGATATCAAATGATTGCCCCAAAGCGGAATCATGCGGGGCATCGATTATATACAGAAGAGCATATTCAAATTTTAAAATGGTTAATGGACAAGGTTTCTTCCGGCATGATGATTGGACAAGCAGTTCAATTATTAGAAGGGAATCGTTTGCAGAATAATGTTCAAAATGAAATACATTACGATAGAGAAGTTGTTTTAGTGGACGATATACTACAAGCTTTGTTAAAATTTGATGAAATTACAACTTCTGCATTGTTAAACGAGGCTTTTAGTATTTATGCAACAGAAAAAGTTATAGCAAGTATTGTTCTTCAAGTGTCAAATAAATTGTTAACGTTAAAAAATAACAATGAAGTTACAATGGTGCAATTCCAATATGTCGTATCATTTTTACAAACGCGTCTAGGGATGGTATATCATAATGCATCATCGTTTTCTTCTATACACAAAGTTGTCGTGTTAGAAAGTAATATGTTGAAAGGGTTTGTTTTCTCAACGTATTTACGATTAAAAGGATATGATGTGATATATATTCGGGCAAGCGTAGCGGAAGATAGTATTTCGTTAGCTGTTGAGCAAATAAGACCTAAATATGTAGTAATCTCTTTTGATGACGGACGAGAACGGAAGAATGTAATGAGCTATGTGGGTTTTTTGCAAGAAAAAAATGAGAACCTTTCTGTTGGGATTATAGGAGAAATAGGTGCTCGAGATCAGTTGAACATTCAAACAAGCCTAATTGGTGATACGAAAGAAGAATGGGATGATTGGTTAAACATGTTAGAATAGTTGTTCGAAAAGAACCATCTATTTTCTATTTCATATAATAAAAATTATATTCATTGGTTGCGTAGGGAGGGTATGATATGAGGCTGGAACGATTAAATTACAATAAGATAAAAATTTTCTTAACATTTGATGATTTATCTGAAAGAGGATTAACGAAAGAAGATTTGTGGAGAAATGCACCGAAAGTACAGCAATTATTTCGTGATATGATGCAAGAAGCAAATAAAGAATTAGGATTTGAAGCGGATGGTCCGATTGCAGTTGAAGTATTTTCTCTACAAGCGCAAGGAATGGTCGTAATTGTAACGAAAGAACATCAAGAAGCGGATACAGATGATGAGTTCCGTGACGAGTTTATTGAAATGCAAGTGACTCTAGATGAAAGCGAGCATATCCTTTATGAATTTGCTACACTAGATGACGTAATTAACCTGTCGAATCGTTTATATAACCTTGATGTAACTGGCGGAAAATTATATACGTGGGATGGGCGTTTCTATCTTTGGATGGAAGAAGAGGAGCAAATTCAATTACTGAAGGCAGATTTTATAGCTATTTTAGCGGAATATGGTAATCCGTCTACAGCAACTATTTATCGTCTAATGGAGTATGGTAAAGAATTAATGGCTTCTCAAGCAATTGAACAAATACACAATTACTTTGTGAAAAAACAAAACCTTAGCTAATATAACCTAAGGTTTTGTTTTTTTTATTGTACTTAAATGTATCTTTTCAAAGTGCTGTACATGAATAAAATAAAAAATATTTAAATATTTAAGTATTTTACTTTTCTAAAAGTAATAAAAGGACTATAATGATAGTGAAAACGCTTGCAACAGAAAATACTTTGTATATATTTGTTAGCGTTTTCTATTGCATTCCAAATTTAACGGTGTATACTAGGCAATGAAGGTTTACTAAACAAGTGAAATTACAGGGGGTTTACTTACTATGGTAGCCGAAAAGGGAACTCAAACAAAAACACAACAACAAAGGGAACAACATTTTGAACTATTGAATTCAACACAAATTGTTATCAGTGAAGCGTTAGAAAAATTGGGTTATCCAAACGAAGTATATGAATTATTAAAAGAACCAGTTCGTATGATGACAGTGAAAATACCAGTTCGTATGGATGACGGGACTGTTAAAATATTTACAGGATATCGTGCACAACATAATGATGCTGTTGGTCCAACGAAAGGTGGAATTCGCTTCCATCCGAATGTAACAGAAAATGAAGTGAAAGCACTTTCAATTTGGATGAGTTTAAAATGTGGTATTGTCGACTTACCATATGGCGGAGGTAAAGGTGGAATTATCTGTGACCCACGTGAAATGTCATTCCGTGAGTTAGAAAGATTAAGCCGTGGTTATGTACGAGCAATTAGTCAAATCGTAGGGCCGACGAAAGATATTCCAGCTCCAGATGTATTCACAAACTCTCAAATTATGGCATGGATGATGGATGAGTATAGCCGTATTGATGAATTTAACTCGCCAGGATTTATTACAGGTAAGCCACTTGTATTAGGTGGATCACATGGACGTGAAACAGCAACAGCGAAAGGTGTTACAATTTGTATTCGCGAAGCTGCAAAAAAACGCGACATTGATATTAAAGGTGCGCGCGTTGTTGTTCAAGGATTCGGTAATGCTGGTAGCTTCTTAGCTAAATTTATGCATGATGCAGGTGCAAAAGTTATTGCAATCTCAGATGCTTACGGCGCATTGCATGATCCAAATGGATTAGATATTGATTATTTATTAGACCGTCGTGATAGCTTCGGTACAGTAACAAAACTATTTAATAATACAATTTCAAACAAAGAATTGTTAGAACTTGATTGTGACATTTTAGTTCCAGCTGCAATTGAGAATCAAATTACAGAAGAAAATGCTAATGATATTAAAGCAAAAATTGTTGTTGAAGCTGCAAATGGTCCAACAACATTAGAAGCAACTAAAATTTTAACAGATCGCGGAATTTTACTTGTTCCAGACGTATTAGCGAGTGCTGGTGGGGTAACAGTATCTTACTTTGAGTGGGTACAAAATAACCAAGGTTACTACTGGACTGAAGAAGAAGTAGAACAACGTTTAGAAAAAGTAATGGTAAGATCATTTGATTCTATTTATGAAACAGCACAAGTTCGTAAAGTGAACATGCGCTTAGCAGCGTATATGGTCGGTGTTCGTAAAATGGCTGAAGCAAGTCGCTTCAGAGGTTGGGTATAATATTATATTGTGAGAAAACGTGATTCCTTTCGAGGGAATCACGTTTTTTTTGTTGAAGTATTAGAGTGAGGTGTTGTAAATGGGAGATGAAATGATGGAACGAGTAGAACAATTAGAAGAAAAGGTTAAGAGGTTAGAGGGAGAACTCGTAAAAACGAAGCAAGATCGAAAAGCAAGTACCGCTCGGGTGTTCGGAGAAGGATTATTATTTTTAATATTTGGTGCGGTTGTAGTAGGGCCGATTATCGCTTTTATATTGGTAATTATTAATTGGTTTGTTGAAAAATAAAATAAAAACAAAAAGAACGCTTGTTCTACACGAACAAACGTGCTATACTCTCCTTAGATAAACAAAACGGAAATGATTTTAAGGAGAGATAAATGATGAAAATGACAGTAGACCAAAGATTTATGATGCCAGCAGATGTTGTAGAACGAGTGGAAGTATTAAGAAACAAACAAAGTAAGCGCGGCACATTATTACAATCAGTAAATAAATTTTTCGGTTTAGATACGAAAGAAGATTGTGTTTGGTTTTACGGTTTTTATGGAGTTGCTGTAAGTATTTTATTATTTATGGTGTTCACATCAAATATTTTCGATTTTCTCTTCGCGTAAGAAATATGCTATAAGGACATTGCTACCGAATACATATATAAAGAAGTAAGGTAATCTTCTGAAGCGGGAGTTGGTAGTAATGGCGATGTTTCCTATAGAGCGTAACTATATTGGATATGGAAGTTCACGACCGGGTATTCCTCTTTCTAAAGTAAGGTTTATTGTAAGTCATGATACGGGGAATCCTGGTAGCAATGCGATTGGGAATCGGGATTATTTTAATGAAATACAGCCGAAAGCTTCGGCACATACATTTATAGATGACAAAACGATATTAGAAATTATTCCTATAAATGAAGTTGCCTACCATGTTCGATATGGTGTGCCGACAGATAATGACTTATATGGATATGATGCCAATAAGGCTGCCATTGGAGTGGAGCTTTGTTATGGCGGTGATGTTAACTTTTGGGAAGCATATACCCGTTTTACGTGGTATCATGCGTATTTATGTCAAATCTTCGGCTTGAATCCGAAAAAAGATATCGTATCACATAAAACACTTGACCCAGCTAGAAAGATTGATCCTGAAAATGTATTAGGGAAACAAGGTATTAAATTTCAGCAGTTTTTAGCAGATGTCTATCGGATGTACGTTTCGTTTAGATGACAAATATATGAAAAATGAATACAATAAAGATAGGTGCCTACTGCTGTAAGTAGGTTTTTTCTTGTTTTTATAAATAGTGTATTGGTAGAAGACTAGGAGTGAACCGAGTATGCAGAAAGAAACAGCTATTATAATTGGAGGCGGTCCGTGCGGATTAGCAGCAGCAATTTCGTTGCAAAAGGTAGGGATAAATCCGTTAGTAATTGAAAAAGGAAACATTGTAAATGCGATTTATAATTATCCAACTCATCAAACATTTTTCTCCTCTAGTGAAAAATTAGAAATTGGTGATGTAGCTTTTATTACAGAAAATCGTAAGCCTGTTCGAAATCAAGCGCTTGCGTATTATCGCGAAGTAGTAAAACGTAAATCTGTACGTGTAAATGCTTTTGAACGAGTGGAGAACGTTCAAAAAGATGGAGAAGCTTTTCAGGTTGAGACGACAAAGCGTGACGGAAGTAGAGAAATATATATAGCGAAATATATTGTAGTAGCAACTGGATATTATGACAATCCAAATTATATGAATGTTCCAGGTGAGGAATTGAAGAAGGTAGCTCACTATTTTAAAGAAGGACATCCTTATTTTGATCGAGATGTAGTCGTTATAGGTGGGAAAAACTCGAGTGTAGATGCCGCTTTAGAGCTTGTGAAAGCTGGTGCACGTGTAACGGTTTTATATCGCGGAAGTGAGTATTCACCAAGTATAAAGCCGTGGATTTTGCCAGAGTTTGAGGCGTTAGTCCGAAATGGTACAATTGACATGCATTTCGGGGCTCATGTGAAAGAAATTACTGAACATACATTAACGTATACCGTTGATGGCGAAGCATATACAATCCAAAATGATTTTGTATTTGCGATGACTGGTTACCACCCTGATCATAGTTTCTTAACAAAGATGGGTGTTCGGATTGATGAAGAGACAGGACGTCCAATTTATGCACAGGATACGATGGAAACGAACGCTGAAAATATTTTCATTGCAGGTGTAATTGCTGCTGGAAATAATGCAAATGAAATATTTATTGAGAACGGTCGATTTCATGGGGATGCGATTGCGCAAACCATTGCAACAAGAGAAATATAAAAAGAAGCTGTCGAAATAAACTTCGACAGCTTCCTTTTTAATCGTGCATAAACATGTTTTGGATTGCTTCATGAGAAGTTGTATTCTCTAATGCAACTAATAATTTAATACGTGCTTTTTGAGCGTTTAAACCGTATGTGAATACAATACCCATATCTTTTAATTGTTTGCCGCCACCTTCATATGAATATACATCTTGAACGATGCCATTGAAACAGCGAGAAACTAATACGACAGGAATTCCTTTATTTATTAGTCGTTCTAGACTAGGAAGTGTTCTTGGAGGTAAATTACCTTGTCCAAGCGCTTCAATAACAATCCCGTCTACCGGAAGATTTTCAATTGCTGCTAACAATGTATCGTCCATACCAGCGTACGCTTTTAGAACGACTACATTTTTAGAAACCTTATTTACTGAATATGTTTCGTGATGTACTAAAGCATGGTGGAATACAACACCACGTTTTGTTACCATACCGATTGGTCCATACTGTGGACTTTGGAATGTTGCTACATTACTTGTATGTGTTTTCGTTACGTTTGTAGCGCAATGAATTTCGTCGTTTAATACGACTAAAACGCCTTTTTCGGCAGCTTCACTACTGCTAGCGACTTTTACAGCTGATAAGAAGTTATATAGACCATCAGCACCTAATTCATTGCTAGAGCGCATTGCGCCTGTTACAACGATCGGAATAGTTGCTTGTACTGTTAAATCTAAGAAATAGGCCGTTTCTTCTAATGTATCCGTACCATGCGTAATGACTACGCCATGAATGTTGTCTTGTTTTACTCTTTCATCAATGATGACTTGTAATTGTAACATTTCGCTCGGTGTCATATGAGGAGATGGTAGATGAAACACATCTTCAACGATTAAATCAACATCGCCTTCTAAATCCGGAATGAATTTTAAAAGAGGATTTTTTTCACCTGGTTGTACGACCCCAGTTTCTTTATCTTCCTCCATTGCAATTGTTCCACCTGTGTGTAAAACTAGGATTTTTTTCAATGCTTATACCCCTTTCAAGTAAAAAAATACATTTAGAACATAACATGTTTTGAGTAAATTCGACAATGGAAATGTATAAAAGTATGCCTCGAAAATGACAATAAAATGAAATGCTATATGTACGATGTATAAAATTACGAAACGAAATGTGCAAATACAGTATAGGAGGGAGCCGTTACGTTGAAAAAGATGGAGAGAATGCTTATTCGTATATTAATAATACAATTCATTTGTCTTTCTGTTGTGCAATTGTTATTTATACATAAGTCATCAGTGAAATATTTATCTAAAATTGTTTATTATGAAGGTGTCATGGTAAAAAACAAAGCAGAAATCTTACGGGTGAATAGGTAGTTTTCATTTTCTTCTATGAAGGATTATGCTACAATAATTGAGGATTTAATGACGTGAAGCAAATGAGAAGAAGCAGGAGAATACCTGCTTTTCGTTTTGTTTTATAAGTGAAAAAATGAGGTGTTACAATGGATAAACGAATTTCAATTGCTATAGATGGTCCAGCAGCGGCTGGAAAAAGTACAGTTGCGAAAGTTGTGGCGAAGAAGCTTTCTTACGTTTATATTGATACAGGCGCAATGTATCGTACAATTACATATGCAGCCCTTGAGCAAAAAGTGGACATTGAAAATGAAGAGCAGTTAATGGAAGTTGTAAAAAATGTGAAAATTGAGTTTCAGCAAGGAGAAAATACACAACTTGTATTTTTAAATGGACAAGATGTTTCGGAAGTCATTCGTACACCTGAGGTGACGAATCGAGTATCGATTGTGGCAAAACATCGCCTTGTTCGTGAAGAAATGGTACGTCGTCAACAAGAGTTAGCAGAAAAAGGCGGCGTTGTAATGGATGGTCGTGATATTGGTACACATGTGTTACCAGATGCTGAAGTAAAGATCTTTATGCTTGCTTCTGTTGAAGAAAGAGCAGAGAGAAGACATTTAGAAAATATGAATAAAGGTTTCGATTCTAATTTAGAGCAGTTAAAAGAAGAAATTGCTCAGCGTGATAAATTAGATTCAGAACGCGAAGTTTCTCCTCTAAAAAAAGCTGATGATGCATTGGAATTAGATACAACTTCTTTATCAATTGAAGAAGTTGTCCAAAAAATTATGGGTATTGTTTCGGGAGTGTTTGCGAAATAAAGAAAGGGGGTAGCCTCTTTCTTTTTTGTTTATATAAAAATGTAAAGGATACGTGAATTGTGAGTCTCTTTCCTTGACAAATGACCGGATTTATAAGAAGTTAGTTAAAGAGGAATAAAACTGTCAGAATATATTCGCTATTATATTTCAAAACATACTTTCTTCAACATGATTTTGCTGTATACTATTTATATAGGTTTAATATATTTTCTAGTGAAATGTATGAAGCTTACGTATGTGATGATAAATTCTTAAACATGCAAATGAAAACAATTGTTTTCATTTCGTATATACATAAAAAATGCTTTGTCAATTCTGTAGGGAGGTATTTCCATGGTAGAGAAAATGAATGAAGAAGTTATGGATTCAAAAGAATTACAAGTTGGTGACGTTGTTACAGGTTCTGTAACGAAAGTTGAAGAGAAACAAGTGCTTGTAAATGTTGGATACAAAACAGATGGCGTAATTCCAATTAGTGAATTAGCTAACGTTCATATTGAAAAAGCAAGCGATGTTGTAGAATTAGATCAAATACTAGAATTAAAGATTATTAAATTAGAAGAAAATGATCTTGTCTTATCTAAACGTGCTGTTGATGCAGAAAAAGCATGGGTAGAATTACAAGAGAAATTTACTTCTGGTCACGTATTTGATGTTACCGTAAAAGATATCGTGAATGGTGGATTAGTTGTGGACCTTGGTGTTCGTGGCTTTATACCAGCTTCACTTGTAGAAGTACATTATGTAGAAGATTTTACTGACTATAAAGGCAAAACATTAGCCGTGAAAATTGTTGAATTGGACCGTGAAAAAAATCGTGTGATCCTTTCGCATAAAGCGGTAGTAGAATTAGAACTAGATTCTAAGAAGAAAGAAGCAATTTCTTCATTAAAAGAAGGCGACGTTGTTGAAGGGACAGTACAACGACTAACGGATTTTGGTGCTTTCGTTAATGTTGGCGGTGTGGACGGTTTAGTTCATATTTCACAAATTTCACACGAACGTGTAGAGCAACCTTCTGAAGTATTAGAGCAAGGTCAAAAGGTAAAAGTAAAGGTATTATCTGTTGATGCTGATACACAACGTATTTCTTTATCAATTAAAGCAGCTCAACCAGGACCTTGGGAAAATATTGCTGGTGAAGTAAAAGCTGGTGATATTCGTGAGGGAATAGTAAAACGTCTTGTTACATTTGGTGCATTCGTTGAAATTTTACCTGGCGTCGAAGGTCTTGTGCATGTATCTCAAATTGCAAATCGTCACGTGAAAAATCCAAATGAAGTATTGGAAATGGGACAAGAAGTAAAAGTGAAAGTACTTGAAGTTCATGTAGCAGAGAAACGTATTTCTTTAAGTATAAAAGAAGCGCTTGAGGAAAATAATGTAACTGAAGATTATAGTCAGTATGAACCGAATGCTGATTCTGCTACTTTCCAATTAAGTGACATTATTGGTGAACAACTGAAAAAATTAAAGAAATAAAGAGGGGTACAAGTGGTAAGGGCAAAACGTAAATTAGATCATATTGAATACGCTCTTTCTACTGGTCAGTCTCGTACGCATGGCTTTCATGATATTGATTTTGTGCATCAAAGCTTGCCAAATTCAAATTATGACACAATAACATGTGAAACAAAAATCGGCGAACTTTCACTAAGTTCGCCGATTTTTATCAATGCGATGACTGGTGGTGGAGGAGAGAAAACGTTACATATTAATGAGCAATTAGCATATGTAGCGAAACATCATAATCTTGCTATGGCTGTAGGATCGCAAATGGCTGCGTTAAAAGATGAAAGTGAGGCTGCTTCTTATAAGATAATTAGAAAGGTAAATCCACATGGGGTTTTCTTTGCTAATTTAGGTAGTGAGGCAACTACTGAGCAGGCAGAGCGTGCCGTTGATATGATTGAAGCGAACGCATTACAAATTCATTTAAATGTCATACAAGAGTTAACGATGCCAGAAGGAGACCGTGACTTTACTGGTGTGCTTCAGCGTGTTGAGAAAATTGTTTTAAATAGTAAAGTTCCTGTCATTGTGAAAGAAGTTGGATTTGGAATGAGTAAGGAAACAATGCAACAGTTAGCGAGCATAGGTGTAACGGCAATTGATATTGGCGGACAAGGTGGTACGAATTTTGCTGCTGTTGAAAATGAAAGAAGACAGCGAATGCTTTCTTATTTTAATAACTGGGGCATACAAACAGCAACCTCGATTATTGAAGCAACCTCTACAAATAATAACCTCTCTTTTATTGCATCTGGGGGTATACAAACAGCGCTTGACGTAGCGAAAGCAATCGCATTAGGGGCGAATACAACTGCTTTTGCTGGATACTTTTTACGCATTTTAATGCAAGATGGCATCGAGAAGTTAGTGGATGAAATTGATCTTCTACATACAGATTTGAAATTTATTATGACAGCTCTTGGCGCGAAGACGATAGAAGAGTTACAATCTGTACCTCTTGTTGTAAAGGGCGAAACGTATCATTGGTTAACGCAGCGTGGTATTGATACGACGCATTATAGTAGGAGATAAAAAATCAACCGAAGGAATCAACCGTTCGGTTGATTTTTTTTATGCTTTCTTTTCGTAAACTGACATAGAGAGGAGAGGATTAAATGAAAAATATAATTGAAGTAAATGAAATGACGAAATATTATGGGGGATTTAAAGCCTTATCTAATATTTCATTCTCCGTTAAGGAGGGAGAGGTCTTATGTATTCTCGGTCCAAATGGTGCAGGGAAAAGTACGTTGATTCATATATTATCAACAATATTGAAACCGGATAATGGAGATTTTTTATTTGAAGGAAAGAGTAGTAAGAAATATGGTCGTTATGTAAAAAGTAATATTGGGATTGTTCCACAAGATATAGCTATATATGAAGATATATCTGCTGAAAAAAACGTAACATTTTTTGCATCTTTATATGGATTAAAAGGGCCGGAGCTTCAACAGGCTGTAACAGATGCTTTACAATTTGTTGCTTTACTAGATAAAAAACACGAGAAACCGAAAACTTTCTCTGGAGGTATGAAACGAAGATTAAATATAGCGTGTGCAATTGCTCATAAACCGAAAATAATTATTATGGATGAACCAACTGTTGGGATTGATCCGCAATCGCGTAATCACATTTTACAATCAATTAAGCAATTAAGTGAGCGAGGAAATACGGTTTTGTATACGACTCATTACATGGAAGAAGTAGAGGAAATTGCTACAGAAATTATCATTATTGATCATGGTGTAATTATCGCGAAAGGATCGAAAGAAGAAATAAAACGGAGTATTGAAAATGATATGCGTTATACCATTATATGTGATGGAATGATACAAGGAATTGAAGAACGGTTATTTGTTATAGAAGGAGTAACAAGTGTAGAGGTAAAAGAGAATGTTTTGCAAATCAAGGTAATAAAAGGGATAGAAAATTTAGATAAATTGATAAGTTTTTTAATGAATAACGGAATTAAAATCAAAAATATAACAAGTGAGGTAGCCAGCTTAGAAACGGTATTTTTACAATTAACAGGAAGAAACTTAAGAGATTGAAGGTGATATGTATGAGTTTTTTTACACTATATAAACGAGATGTAGTTAACGTTATAAAAAATCCAACGCTTTTAATAATAAATTCCATATTTCCATTATTATTTATTATGATTTTTGGTTATTTAAGTTCAGACTACTATGGTGATAAAGAAATTACATCTTACAATTATTATGGAATTACTATACTAGTTTATTGTGTATTAAACGTGTCAATGACGGCATCTAATAGTTTCATGGAAACGAGTTTGAAAAGTAGTAATTTACGAGTAATGTATAGTCCGATTCGTATTGGATATGTTTATGTTGCAAAAGTAATGGCGACTTTTACTGTAACATCTATTTGTTTACTATTAGTTATGTTAATTGTACATGGTTGTTTAAATGTAAGTTATGGAGGTAGTAATACTATTTATGTCATTATAATTTTATTTTTGTTTAACTTTTTTTCCTCAATAGTTGGCGTACTGTTTTGCTGTATTTTTAAAAGTGAAGAAATAACGAATATGATATTAAGTATTGTAAATAATGTTTTAGCAATTCTAGGAGGGCTATTCTTTTCTCTTGACGGATATGGGGAGCTAACACGCGCTCTATCTTATATTTCACCTGTAAAGTGGATTGTAGAATGTGTAATGAAAATTATATATGACCAGGATTTAAGTCTAGTTATTACCACAAGCACTATACTTATCGTTATGTCTAGCTTCTGTTTGTTACTTTGCAAGTTATTTTTTAAAGTGGAGGATTATGTATGAATGAAATAAGAAGTATTTTTGAAAATAATATGAATCGTGTTTTAAGTAAGAAAGGCTATATTTTTTTAACGATTACTTTTTTAAGTATCTCTATAGCACTGGCTATTTTTTTTACAGTGAAGTTTGAAATGCAAGCAAATGTAGCTTATGTAGGGAAAATGGATTCCTATGTTTCGATACAGGGAATCAATCTCGTGCAAGTAAATAAAATGCCAGCTATGTCGGAATTTGTGACGAAAAAGTATGATGCGGTAATTACCCCAGTAGGAAATGGGGAGCTAGAAGTGAAAACAATAAGAGGAAGTGAGTTTAAAAAAGAACTAGAAAAGACAATTCAAAAAAATAATAATATACCATTTCAATCAAAGAGAAAAATAGGGACAGCCATATTAGGATACACTTGTATGTTTATTTTAATAAGTACTGTAATGTTTATGAGTTTTTATGCGGAAGAACGTGAAAAGGGGATGTTTACACGTATTGTTTCATCCAAAATATATATTGCGAATTACTTATTAGGGCATATTATATTTACCTTTTTTATGTTATATATACCAACTATACTCGTTTTAATTATCGAAAAGAATATGTTTAAAGTGGATATAGGTTTTAGTTATTTACAATATAGCTTTTTAATAGGATTACTTATACTATTTGGAATTTCGTTTTCTTTATTTATGAGCACAGTAGTGAATAAAATAGATAACGCAGTATCGATTTCGTCTTCAATTATTGTTTTAACATCTATTTTGTCAGGGGTGTTTTTTACTGTGAAGGAAAAGGGGACAATATTTGATTGGATTGTTAGTTTGTTCCCGCAGAAACAATATCTTTTATTTGCTGAATCGATAGAAAATGGAAATCGATTTGTAAATAGTGTAGGTCATCTATTATATATACTTGTTATAATTGCGGTATTTTTTGCGCTGAGTATATGGTTAAATAGAAAGAAGGTAATATTAGGTAAAATATAAAAATGAATTTTTATAATGGGAATAGTAAGGTGATTTAATGAATAAAGATTTTCAAATCATTTCGACAAAATTAATAGCGCCAGTTCCACGTAAAAATTATGTGGAACGAGAGCATATTATTCGGAAATTGCAGCGTATATATGATTATAAAGTGATAGTTATTAAGGGTGAAGCGGGTAGTGGAAAGACAACAGTTTTAGCATCGTTTTTATTAGAAAATCCTCATTTATCAGCAACTTGGATTTCATTAGATAGAGAGAATAATACGCTGTTTTCTTTTTGGTATTACATGTTGGCAAGTTTGCGTCATTTTATAAAAGGTGGAGATGATCTATTCTCTCTATTTCAAACAATTATGCATAAAGCGGAATTAGAAAATATAATTGTATCTTTAATTAATCTCTTGAATGTAGAAGAAAATATTACGATTGTATTAGATGATTTCCATTGCATAGATGATCAAGATGTATGTGAATCTATCATGTATTTTATAAAATATTCTTCGTCTAATGTTCGAGTTATTTTTTTGATGAGAAATGAACTAAGTATATATATTGGAGATCTATTAGTAGAAGGAAAAGTGTTAGAAATAGATAATATGGATTTGCGTTTTTCATCTCTAGAGGGAGAACATTTTATCCAAAGAACACTTGGGCTAAATATGAAACGAGAACTTCTTCAAAAGATGAATAGTTTGGCAGAAGGTTGGATTGGTGGTTTACAATTACTTGCACTTGCACGAATAGATCGCAAGGATGAATTGAAGAATATAAAGGGATTGAATAAGCATGTAATCGCATATTTGTCCAATGAAATTTTAAAATCTTTAGAAGAAGAGGAAAAAGATTTTCTTATAAAGACTTCTATTTTAAATTATTTTAATGAGAATATTTGTAATGAATTACTAGGAATAGAGAATGCTAAAGAAATATTAAATCGTTTGCTTCAAAAACATTTATTTATAATAGTGGTTGATGAAAATGCCGGAATATATCGTTATCATGCAATTTTTCAAAAGTTTTTACAGCATTATTGTAATGAATTAAGTGAACGAGAAAATTTATATATACATGCATCAACTATATACGAACATTTAAGTGATTTTGATGAATGTATAAAACTACTATTAGAAGTGAAAAGTTATGAATTGGCTTTAACTAAAATAGAACAATATGCGCAAAACCGAAAAGGATGGGGATATTTGAGACTTATTCCTTTATCCTTTGTTGTAAAGCGTAGAGAGATGGCTTTACAGCTTATTTTTTATTATTATTGCAATTTAGAATTAGAACGTTGTAAAGAGTTGTTAAAAGCAATTTACGAACAAAGTGAGGGGGGGCAACCTTGGAGGTTATTTGATTTTTGTAAAGCTTTAGTGACAGAAGAAAATTTATATGTGGATATACAACTCACTCATGAAATTGATGAAATGAATGTAAGTGATGTTACTAAAGCGATTATGTATGTAGAATTTTCGTTTTTTTTACGATATCAAGATCGTGTTCAAGATGCTCTTTATATGCTGGAAAAAGCTCAAAGGATTGAGGAAGATCTTGAAAATCCATATGTAAAAATGGTTATTTTTAGTTCGTTGAGTCAAATAAAAGAAGATTTAGGAGATTTGAATGAATGTGAATCATTATACACTGCTATGTATGATTTAATGAAACAATATCCATCGTTATCGTCACTGGAAGGTAGTTGTGATATTGGTATTACAGGTGTGTATACGAAAAGGATGCAATTACATTTAGCAGAACAATCACTGCAAAGGATTTCAAGAAAGGAGTTAGCGTTAGAAAAAGCGTATTTATACAATGTGATGGAAGTGCAAGTGTTAAAAGGTGAGAAACAGTGTGCGAAGGAAACGATAAAAAAACTGCAAACATTTTCGATATATAAAAATGAACAATATTTAGCATCAGTCTTAAAATATGCCATAGAACTTAGTGAAGAATATACAGGACAAATCGAAAACTTTGTTTCAATGTATCATGAAAAAATAAAGCGAAAAAAGCTGCGTATCGAAGATAAATTGTTGTATGCAAAAATTATATTTCGAAAAGGGAACGTGCAAGAAGCTTTGCAATTGGTTGATGAAGTCGCAGAGTTTACAAGAAAGAATAAAATGAAGCTTATGCTTATTGAAGCAATATTATTAAAAATTTATATACTAAAAAAAGAAGAAAGTGATATGCGTGAGCTTTTAAATTTAACGAGAGAAGCGATTTATTATAGTTATGAAAATCATATTATCTCTCCATATATATTAATGATGGAACAAATAAAATCATTACTTATACAATTAAAAAAAGAGAGAATCGAAAACTTTAATGAGGAAGAAAAGAAGTTTTTATATACCTTATTAGGAGAAAGCGAGCAAAGAGGTATTGTATTGAGCCAAAGAGAATTAGAAGTTTTAAAGGTTTTATCGACTGGTGCTAAGAATAAAGAAATTGCTGAAAGACTCTGTATTTCAATTTCAACGGTGAAGACACATATAATTAATATATACGCTAAGCTGGAGGTCTCTAATCGAGTGGAAGCAATTAATAAAGCGACAGAAAAGGGATTAATATTATGATAAATAAAAAAACAGCCGGAAATCGGCTGTTTTTTTATTTAGTGCTGATTCTGTTTTCGAGCTTGCTCAGGTGTATCAAGTCCAGTTGCACCCGGATATTGTAGTGATTGGTCGCGGTCAGATTCAACGCGGCGAGATTCTCTTAGTTTTCGTTCTTGACGATCTTTACCCATAATGAATAGCACCTCCTTATTAAAAGTGTTGCTGTTATATGAAAAAACTATGCGCGAAGAAAGTGGATTAACTTTCATAAAAAGTTCCCATAATGGAAAACATAGGAGGTGAAATGATGGAAGGGAGTACTTTTTATTTTGTAGCTTGGATAGGGTGGATTGTCGTAACATTTTTTATGAAAAAGGACTCTATTCGGTGGAAGATAAGCGCCTGTATATTGATTTTTATTATTTGTTCTCCGTTACATGTAACGATTGCTTCATTTACGGTATCAGTAAATGCACTTTTACTTTCTGGTATAGCTTTTATAGGACTCACGCTCTATTCTATTTGGAAAAAATTATATAGCTTACTTTCGGCACTTATTATTGCAATGTTATATACAAGTTTTCATTTGTTAGAAGTATATGATCCAATTTGGATTGTGGTGGACAGGTTATTTTTGTTAAGTAGTGCTCTTGTATATGCATCCGTTTTATTACATGAGGATCGCATATTACGACTATGTTCTCTTTATATAGGAATGTTACAGGGAGAATTGTTTGTGACAATTATTTTTCGGAAACTGCATTTTCCTTACGATTACGGTAGTTTAGCGTTTTTTGATATCGTTGCTGTTTCTACATTATTCATGGCAATTTTATTTTGGATTGCGAAAGTCTCCGTACACATGGAACAGTTTAAGAGGAAAACACGTAAAAGAAAGGCGAGGGTAATACATGATTGAATATACACCGGCCATTTTATGCGGCGTAATAGCAGGGACAGTAACGAGAGTGCTCATGCTTCGGACAGATACCCGGCAATATCCGACGAGGCTCCACGGGAAAATTATTCATATTGCGATGGGGTTAATTGCGGCGGCTTTAGGAGCGATTGCAATTCCGTCTATATTGAAAAAAGATTTTTCTGCCATTACGTTTCTTACGTTAGCAGCAACACAGTTTCGTGATGTGCGTAATATGGAAAGAAATACATTGCAACAATTAGATGGTTATGAGCTTGTACCACGTGGGAATACATATATTGAAGGAATTGCATTAGTTTTTGAAAGTCGCAACTATTTGGCGATGTTAACGTCGTTTGTAACGACGTTTGCTTATATAGGGTTCCGTTCATGGATTGCTGGAGTAGTTATGGCTATCATCGCATTTTTTATCGCGAAAAAATTAATGTCTGGTAAGAGGTTGCATGATCTTGTTGATATCGAGCATGTTCCACTTCGTTTTGAAGGAGCGGGGCTGTATATTGATAATATTTACATTATGAATATTGGATTGCCAGCAAGACAAGAGGAAATTATGAAGTATGGAATGGGTTTTATTTTAAGACCGAAATCAATTGATGCGATGGTGACAATCTCTAACTTAGGACAACGACAAGCTATTTTACATGATGTTTCTGTTGCTTTAGGGATTTATAGAGATTCTGGTACGCCGGCACTTGTACCGTTAGCAAAGCGTGATTTAGAGGATGGCAGGGTTGGAATCTTTGTCTTGCCACAAGATCAAGATGCGGAGAAAGCGATAGGTGTCATAGGGAACGTGCCGACGTTAGAAAGTGCTGTTCATATGTCATCGGAAGCCCCGAAAGGAAGGGGAGATAAGAGATGATGTTAGAAAGTGTAATTCTTGCAGTTATTACAACGACCCCGGAGAAATTTGCTGGTGGTGCTCCTCTGTTTACTTGTGAATCTAAAGAGGAATTAGAATTTGTTGCAAATAATTTAGAGGCAATTCTAGATGGCATTGCGCATCGCTTACAAGAGAATGTATATATTATTGTGAAACATTAGCAACGTGTGTTATAATGTGAGGTGTTTTGATACGTTGAGAAATATTCTGGAATGCAAATCCCTTCTTGCACAAAGAAGGGTTTTTTACATAATAAACAGAAGCAAGTTGAAAGGATGAAAGTATATGCCGAAACCAGTAATAGCAATAGTAGGCCGCCCGAACGTAGGGAAATCTACTATTTTCAATAGAATTGTTGGAGAGAGAGTTTCAATCGTAGAAGATATTCCAGGTGTAACGCGCGATCGTATTTATAGCGCTGGAGAATGGTTAAATCATGAATTTAACATTATTGATACAGGTGGAATTGATATTGGAGACGAGCCATTTTTGACACAAATTCGTCAACAAGCTGAAGTAGCAATTGATGAAGCGGATGTTATCATTTTTATGACAAATGGTCGTGACGGTGTAACAGCAGCTGATGAAGAAGTTGCGAAAATATTATATCGTTCAAATAAACCGGTTGTACTTGCAGTAAATAAAGTGGACAATCCGGAAATGCGCAGTGATATTTATGATTTCTATGCATTAGGATTTGGTGAACCATTCCCAATTTCAGGTACACATGGATTAGGATTAGGTGACTTATTAGACGAAGCTGCACAGCATTTTCCAAAGATTGAAGAAGACGGATATGATGAAGATACAATTCGTTTCTCTTTAATTGGCCGTCCAAACGTAGGGAAATCATCACTTGTAAATGCTCTTCTTGGTCAAGAGCGTGTAATTGTTAGTAATGTAGCAGGAACAACTCGTGATGCGGTCGATACACCATATAGTAAAGATGGGAAAGATTATGTAATTATCGATACAGCTGGTATGCGTAAAAAAGGGAAAGTGTATGAAAGTACAGAAAAGTATAGTGTACTTCGTGCACTAAGAGCGATTGAACGTTCTGACGTTGTTTTAGTCGTTTTAGACGGTGAAGAAGGAATTATTGAACAAGATAAAAAAATCGCTGGATACGCTCATGATTCAGGGCGAGCTGTCGTTATCGTTGTAAACAAATGGGACGCAGTGAAAAAAGACGAGAAAACAATGAAAGCATTTGAAGAAAACATCCGTGCTCATTTCCAATTTTTAGATTACGCACCGATTGTGTTCTTATCTGCGAAAACGAGAAAACGTACACAAACGCTAATACCGGTTATCGATGAGGTAAATGAAAGTCATAGTATCCGTATTCAAACGAATGTATTAAATGATGTAATTATGGATGCGGTAGCGATGAATCCAACGCCAACGCATAACGGTAGTCGTCTGAAGATTTTCTATGCAACACAAGTTGCGGTAAAACCACCAACATTTGTTGTGTTTGTAAACGATCCAGAACTATTGCATTTCTCATATGAGCGTTTCTTAAAGAATCGTTTACGTGAATCATTTGGCTTTGTGGGAACGCCGATTCACATTATCGCTAGAGCAAGAGACTAATGGAGAGGATGTGATTTTATGACAAAAATCACAGTAGTTGGAGCAGGTAGCTGGGGAACAGCGTTAGCGATGGTATTAGCTGACAATGGGCATGATGTACGTATTTGGGGAAATCGTTCTGAACTTATGGATGAGATTAATACAAAACATGAGAATAGTCGATATCTTCCGGGAATTACATTGCCAAGCACAATCGTAGCCTACTCTTCTTTAGAAGAAGCATTAGTAGATGTAAATGTAGTACTGCTTGTAGTACCAACGAAAGCGTATAGAGAAGTACTACAAGATATGAAGAAATATGTAGCGGGTCCGACTACTTGGATTCATGCAAGTAAAGGAATTGAACCTGGTACATCAAAACGTATTTCGGAAGTGATTGAGGAAGAAATTCCAGAGGATTTAATTAAAGATGTTGTTGTACTGTCTGGACCGAGTCATGCTGAAGAAGTTGGGTTACGTCAGGCGACAACTGTTACGTCTGCAGCAAAGCGTATGGAAGCGGCTGAGGAAGTACAAGATTTGTTTATGAATAGTTATTTCCGTGTATACACAAATCCAGATATCGTTGGAGTTGAACTTGGTGGTGCGTTAAAAAATATTATCGCATTAGCTGCTGGGATAACTGATGGTCTTGGATTAGGTGATAATGCGAAAGCGGCATTAATGACGCGTGGTTTAACGGAGATTGCTCGTTTAGGAAGAAAAATGGGTGGAAATCCGTTAACGTTTGCTGGTCTAACTGGTATGGGGGACTTAATTGTAACTTGTACAAGTGTCCATAGCCGAAATTGGCGTGCTGGGAATTTGCTTGGAAAAGGACACTCTTTAGAAGAAGTGTTAGAAAGCATGGGTATGGTTGTGGAAGGTGTAAGAACAACGAAAGCTGCGCATGAATTGGCAGAGAAAATGGAAGTGGAAATGCCGATTACAGCTGCTTTATATGACGTCTTATTCAATGGGAATAATGTAAAAGATGCAGTAGGCTCATTAATGGGGCGTGTTCGAAAACATGAAGTGGAAGCTATACCTGACTTACTTTAAAGAAAAGCGACAGAAGTACAATTGTACTTCTGTCGCTTTTTATTTTTTTGGGTCTTTTCACCATTTTTTTATTTTTGCATAGGATGAAGAGTAACTTGAGGAGAGGGTGAAAAGAATGGATAACAACATTTTTAATAATATTGAAAAAGAAGCGAAAGTGAATAAAGAAGATATTTTTAAATTAGCATCATCTGTACAAAATGCGAATTTACGTGATGAGACTGTACTTCGTCAATTGATTCATCAAGTGGCTCTTATGGCAGGACGTGAAGTGCCGAAAGAACAAGAGGATCAAATTGTAAAAGCGATTATTAACAATAATATGCCGACAGATTTTGGCTCGTTAAGCAAAATGTTTAAAAAATAAAATATGAGAAACAAAGAGTTTGTAGATTGCATATGATAGCCATGAAAGTATGGGAATAGAGCTGTTTTGGGCATATTTGGTCAACCGAAGCCAGTGATACACTCGCTTCGGTTTTATTTTTATCTAGACTGGTGGAAAATGCTGAAAAACCTATTGATTAAAACTACATATTCTCGATTTGTAGTAAAATGTTCTTTTTTGTATTTGTTTAAAGATTTTAATTTGTTAAAATAGTATAAAAATAGATTGATAAAAAGGGGTGTGTATATGTCGGAAGGGCTAATAAAAATGTGGTTTGCTTTAGGGGCAATTGGATTTATGTTTTTTGCAGTAAGTTTTATTTTGCTAAGCAGATATAAAATAAAGAATAAATTTTTGAAAGGGATTACAGCGTTGGTAGCGTACACCCTTATGATTGTATCAGGAATTGTTATTTTTCTTGTTGTATTTAGTGGACCTGTACAGCAGTAAAGGGAATGATACGGAGCGAGTTAAATTAGTATGAAAAGGTGATTGCTAGTGAAAAAAGTCCATATTATTTTAATATTTTGTTGTATGAGCATTTTAACAGGATGTCTGTATCCAAAAGAAAATATGAAACAAAATGCTGTGCCTTATGAAGATCAGCTGCAGGTCGTTCAAAAAGCTGTTGCGACATTTAAGGAGCAAAATGACGGGATATTGCCAATTAAGACGCGGGATATGAATACGCCTATTTATCAAAAATATCCAATCGATTTTCAAAAGATTTCTCCGCGTTACATACAAGAAGCGCCAGGGAATGCCTATGAAAGCGGGGGAGTATATCAATACGTATTAATAGACGTTGAAACAAACCCGACAGTAAAGTTAATTGATGTGAGGATGGCTGAACAAATTCAGCAATTATCATTAAAGCTTAGGATGTATCGAGATGAACATCAATATCCACCTTTTAAAAAGGTAATTTCAGATGGTGTGTATGAATTAGATTTCAAAAAACTTGGATATAAAGATGTACCGCAAGTGACAAGTCCGTATTCTGGTAAAGGACTTCCGTTTGTAATTAACGAAAAGGGAGAAATTTATGTTGATTATAGAATCGACTTATATGAAGCGCTGAAAAAAAACGAAGGACAATTTAAGGAGGGGGAAGATATTCGGAATATACTTTCGAAAGATTCTCCGTTTGTACCTGCGTATTCTTTACCGTATACGGTAAAGAATGGAGAACCAATTTTTTTAAAATCATAAGTCATGAACCTTTCTTTTAGTGAATAAGTTCTAGAAGAAAGGTTTTTTATGTTACACAACTTGCGATGCAAACAAAAGGTATTTTTTTAATAGTCATATGAAATTGGACAAAATTATATGATATATTGTCCGAACTTCTAGAATACCATTATATTATATCAGATATTATAGGCAACGTTAGAGAAGGTATTAGTTGACTATAAACGTGGAATTATTCCCAAAAATATTGAGGGAGGGAATCACTTGGAAAAGGTAGATATTTTTAAAGATATTGCGGAACGCACAGGCGGTGATATTTATTTTGGAGTTGTAGGAGCTGTTCGAACAGGAAAATCAACATTCATCAAAAAATTTATGGAACTTGTAGTTATTCCTAATATTGAAAATGAGTCTGACCGTCAAAGAGCGCAGGATGAACTACCTCAAAGTGCTGCTGGCCGTACAATCATGACGACGGAACCGAAGTTTGTTCCAAACCAAGCGGTTTCTATCGAAGTAGATGAAGGTCTTGAAGTGAATATTCGATTAGTAGATTGCGTCGGATATACAGTTCCAGGAGCAAAAGGCTATGAAGATGAGAATGGCCCGCGCATGATTAATACTCCTTGGTATGAAGAACCTATTCCATTCCATGAAGCTGCAGAAATCGGAACACGGAAAGTAATTCAAGAACATTCAACAATTGGTGTTGTAATTACAACAGATGGAACGATTGGTGAAATTCCAAGAAGAGATTATATAGAGGCAGAAGAACGCGTCGTAAATGAGCTAAAAGAAGTCGGAAAACCTTTCATTATGATCATTAACACTGTACAGCCGTATCATCCAGATACAGAGCAATTGCGCCAAAGCTTATCTGAAGAATATGATATCCCAGTCATTGCGATGAGTGTTGAAAGTTTAAGAGAAACAGATGTATACAATGTACTTCGAGAGGCGTTATTTGAGTTCCCTGTTTTAGAAGTGAATGTGAACCTTCCGAGCTGGGTAATGGTGCTAAATGAAGGGCATTGGTTACGCCAAAGTTATCAAGAAGCCGTTCAAGAGACTGTGAAGGATATAAAACGTCTTCGTGATGTAGACCGTGTCGTATGGCAGTTTAGTCAGTATGAATTTATTGATCGAGCGAGCCTAGCTGGCATTGATATGGGGCAAGGCGTAGCAGAGATTGATCTATATGCACCAGATGAATTATATGATCAAATTTTAAAAGAAGTAGTAGGGGTAGAAATTCGAGGGAAAGATCATTTATTGAAGCTTATGCTCGATTTATCTCATGCGAAAATAGAATATGATCAAGTGGCGGATGCCCTGCGTATGGTAAAACAAACAGGATATGGTGTAGCGGCGCCTGCGTTAGCTGATATGAGCTTAGATGAGCCAGAAATTATTCGTCACGGTTCAAGGTTTGGTGTGAAATTAAAAGCGGTAGCACCATCTATTCACATGATTAAAGTTGATGTGGAGTCCACGTTTGAGCCAATTATTGGTACTGAAAAACAAAGTGAAGAACTAGTTCGTTACTTAATGCAAGATTTTGAAGATGATCCATTATCAATTTGGAATTCTGATATATTTGGACGTTCGCTGAGCTCGATTGTTCGGGAAGGTATTCAAGCGAAACTATCTTTAATGCCAGAAAATGCGAGATATAAATTAAAAGAAACGCTAGAAAGAATTATTAATGAAGGATCTGGCGGATTAATCGCGATTATATTATAAGAAAAAATCCCTCTCATCGTAGAGGGATTTTTTAAATTTTCGCATATAAAATAGGAAAATAAACAGCCATTATCTAATATATTGTTGTAAATTGTCAAGTTTCATCAGATTTTCACATTTTAAGAGTAACAATTTCCTTAAAAATATTGAATTATAAAGGAGAATCGTATAATATAGGCGTTGATAATGATTTATCTACATCTTTGTAGTATAGAATTTGTAAAAATTGCCTACAAATGAAAGTAAGACTCATTTTATGATCATTATACAGTCTTATCTTTGGGAGGAGGTGAATGGCATGAACAAGACAGATTTAATCAATGCTGTTGCAGAAGCAAGTTCCCTTTCTAAAAAGGACGCAACAAAAGCAGTAGACGCTGTTTTTGATTCTATCTTAGAAGCTTTAAAACAAGGTGATAAAGTACAACTGATCGGATTCGGTAACTTCGAAGTTCGTGAGCGTGCGGCTCGTAAAGGTCGTAACCCACAAACAGGTGAGGAGATTGAAATCGCTGCAAGTAAAGTACCTGCATTCAAACCTGGTAAAGCGTTAAAAGATGCGGTTAAATAATCCTTACATATTAACAGGGAAGAAGAGTTTCCTTTTAGGAAACTCTTCTTTTTGCTTTTAAAAACATAAATATGCTAGAATGTGTTCGTATCACTTTTAGGTTTTCGGGAGGGCTAGCGGATGGCAAAAGTTAATTTAGAACAAATTGAACATGCAGTACGCCTTATTTTAGAGGCAATCGGAGATGACCCAAATCGTGAGGGAGTACTTGATACACCAAAGCGTGTTGCAAAAATGTACGCAGAAGTGTTCTCAGGTATGCATGAAGATCCGAAAGAACATTTGCACAAAGTGTTCGGAGAAGATCACGAGGAGCTTGTACTAGTAAAAGATATACCGTTTTATTCGATGTGTGAGCATCATTTAGTTCCATTCTATGGAGTTGCTCACGTTGCATATATTCCGCAAGGCGGAAAAGTGACAGGGTTAAGTAAATTAGCTCGTACTGTAGATACAATTGCACGTCGTCCACAGCTGCAAGAACGTATTACATCAACAGTAGCGAACTCTATTATGGAAGTACTAGAGCCGCATGGTGTAATGGTAGTAGTAGAAGCAGAACATATGTGTATGACGATGCGCGGTGTGAAAAAGCCAGGTGCAAAAACAGTAACAACAGCGGTACGTGGTGTACTAGAAAATGATGCTGCAGCACGTAGTGAAATTTTATCTTTTATTAAAACGAAGTAAAGAAAAGTGGGAAACTGCTTTTCTTTTTTTTTTTTTTGTAAATAAATGATATAGTTTTAGCAAGGCAGAGTGAGAATAGAAAGGCTACTTAAAAGAATAGAAGATGTTATGTAGTTCGATAGAAGTTTGGAAAGAGTAGCCAAGTTTTGGTTATAGAAAATAGAGTGTATGTGTTATAATAAGTTTTATGAATTAGAAAACAAGGGTGATTTTTGTGTGTGACATCTACGGAGGGTATGCGGGTATAAGAGAGAAATTGATGGTGAAATTACGCCATCCTTATTTTATAAACTATATTGAAGAACCATTTATTGATGAAGAGAAAATAGCATTGTTATATGGTACTTTAAAAGGTGCAAATTTACATATAGAACAAATTGAGCATTATGTAGTAACGATTATGCTTGTGCAAATTGCGCTTGATACACATGAAAGAGTATCGAATAAAGTAGGGGAAGAAGCGAATGAATCGCATAAGCGTCGCCAGTTAACAGTGCTTGCTGGTGATTATTATAGCGGGTTATATTATTACTTATTATCTATGAATCGTGATATTGTTTTAATTCGTGCGCTTGCTGAAGGAATTAAAGAAATTAATGAACACAAAATAATGTTATATCAAAAAGCGCATAAAACGATGGATGACATACTGGAAAGTGTAGTAACGATTGAGTCTGCACTTTTGCAAAAAACATGTGATCATTTTCATTTATCGCATTGGAAATCGTTTATAACATATGTATTAGGGAAAAATCGTCTCCAAAAAGAATGTGAATTACATGTTGAAAAACAGCATTCACCTGTTTTTCAAGCGGTTCAAGAGATTTTGAACGATAAAGCGGATGCAGAAACAGTTATGAATGGATGGATGATGGAACTCGGAAAGAAAGAAAATCAATTTTTAGAAAATCACACAGATATAAGCGAAATAAACTCTGTGTTAAGAGATAAATCGAAGACATAAGCAATTTTACATTGGAAGAAGGTACGAGCATGCAACAATCAAAAGAAGAAAGAGTACATGATGTATTTGAGAAAATCTCTGATAAATACGATGTAATGAATTCTGTAATTAGTTTTCAAAGGCATAAAGCGTGGCGTAAAGAGACGATGCGCATTATGGATGTAAAACCAGGTAGTAAAGCGCTTGATGTTTGCTGCGGGACAGCGGACTGGACAATTGCGCTAGCTGAAGCAGTGGGTGAACAGGGCAAGGTTGTTGGTTTAGACTTCAGTGAAAATATGTTATCTGTTGGTAAGCAAAAGGTAGAGGCTTTACAATTAAAACAAGTAGAACTTCTACACGGAAATGCAATGGAACTTCCATTTGAAGATAACACATTTGATTATGTAACGATTGGATTTGGTTTACGTAACGTACCGGATTATATGCACGTATTAAAAGAAATGACGCGTGTAGTAAAACCGGGTGGAAAAGTAATTTGTTTAGAAACATCTCAACCAACAATGATTGGTTTTCGACAAGGTTATATTTTATACTTTAAATATATCATGCCGTTATTTGGAAAGTTATTTGCGAAAAGTTATAAAGAATATTCATGGCTGCAAGAATCTGCTAGTACATTCCCAGGTATGAAAGAATTGGCTAATATGTTCGAAAAAGCTG
The DNA here is from genome assembly GCF_027712065.1 of Bacillus cereus group sp. BcHK124. Classification (NCBI taxonomy): domain Bacteria; kingdom Bacillati; phylum Bacillota; class Bacilli; order Caryophanales; family Bacillaceae; genus Bacillus; species Bacillus cereus group sp. BcHK124. The sequence continues at coordinate 184,285 of NZ_JAQFPJ010000005.1, read as the reverse complement.
GACTTGAACGTGTGCAAGTGAAGCCATTTACTTTTGGGGTAGCAGCGATGCATTTAGGTATGAAACCAGAATCAAAATAGAAAAAAGAAGTTTTAGGTTAAGGTGAACAATATGAAGTTACAACTTATGTACTCTTTTTTACGATCGGATATTAATGTGATAGAAAAAGAATTAAAAAAGACAGTTGCTTCTGAACAGCCATTAGTAGAAGAGGCGGCATTACAACTTATTGAAGCTGGTGGGAAGCGAATTCGTCCTGTATTTGTGTTGCTTGCAGGGAAATTTGGAGATTATAAGTTAGACGCAATTAAGCATGTAGCTGTTGCGTTAGAACTTATTCATATGGCTTCTCTTGTTCACGATGATGTTATTGATGCCGCGTTTTTACGACGTGGTAGTGCAACTGTGAATGCGAAATGGGGAGATCGTATTGCCATGTATACAGGGGACTATTTATTCGCTAAGTCTCTTGAATGTATAACGAATATTGAAATTCCAGAGGCACATCAGGCTCTATCGCATACCATTTTAGAAGTTTGTAAAGGTGAAATCGAACAAATTAAAGATAAGTATGACTATGACCAAAATTTAAGAACATATTTAAGAAGAATAAAGCGAAAAACCGCATTATTAATTGCTGCAAGTTGCCAATTAGGAGCAATTGCTGCTGGCGCTAATCGTGATACAGTAAGTCGTCTGTTTTGGTATGGCTATTTCGTAGGGATGTCGTATCAAATTATTGATGATATTTTAGACTTCGTTTCCACAGAAGAGAAACTTGGAAAACCTGCTGGTGGTGATTTATTGCAAGGAAACATTACGCTTCCTGCTCTATATGCTATGGAAGATCCGGTTCTTTGTAAGAAAATCAAATCTGTACATGAAAATACAACAGCGGACGAAATGAAAGAAATTATTGAGGCTGTAAAAAATAGTGATGCTATTGATAAAGCATTTGCGTTTAGTGAACGTTATTTACATAAAGCATTAGAAATTATAAAACCACTCCCACGTGGACAAGCAAAGTATGCATTACAAAATGTAGCAAAGTATATTGGGAAACGAAAATTTTAGTGTTTTTTCTAAAAAATAAAATAATCTCTCTATTTCAAAACTATTGCACAATTGTGATAAGGGTGTTAATATGTGTGTGGGGATATACAATTACATACATAATTCAGAAGTGGAGAGATTTTTTATGGAAAAAACATTTCTAATGGTTAAACCAGACGGTGTACAACGTGCCTTCATTGGGGAAATTGTAGCTCGTTTTGAGAAGAAGGGCTTTCAATTAGTTGGTGCAAAATTAATGCAAGTCACTCCGGAAATTGCTGGACAACATTATGCTGAGCACACAGAGAAACCTTTCTTTGGTGAATTAGTAGACTTTATTACATCTGGCCCTGTATTTGCAATGGTATGGCAAGGTGAAGGTGTAGTAGATACAGCTCGTAACATGATGGGTAAAACAAGACCACATGAAGCAGCTCCTGGAACAATTCGTGGAGATTTCGGTGTAACTGTTGCGAAAAATATTATCCATGGTTCTGATTCGTTAGAAAGTGCAGAGCGCGAGATTGCTATTTTCTTTAAAGAAGAAGAATTAGTTGACTACTCAAAATTAATGAATGAATGGATTTACTAATTATTTTGAAATAATTTGTAAACGCTTTAATCACTGTGATAATAGTAGAAAGTGCAAGGAGAATAGGGGTATTCTTCTTGCACTTTTTTTATTTCTATTAGTTACGAAGTTAGAGCTGTTATGATATATTGATATGTAAAGTAACGGCCTATCGGAGAATAAGCGAATGGCTGATGTATTCATAACTCTTTCATATTTTTAGAGTAATGAAAGATAATATTATTGCTTAATATAGCGAGATAAATACATATACGAAAAGAGGAATAACGTATGCGATATATTACAGCTGGTGAATCTCATGGTCCACAACTTACAACGATTATAGAAGGTGTTCCGGCCGGACTACCATTAGTAGCGGATGATATAAATGAAGAGTTAGCTAGAAGGCAAAAGGGATATGGGCGCGGTAGACGCATGCAAATTGAAACAGATCAAGTGCAAATTGTAAGTGGTGTTAGACATGGAGAGACATTAGGTTCTCCAATTGCGCTTGTTGTCGAAAACCGTGATTTTGCACATTGGACAAAAATTATGGGTGCAGAGCCGTTAACGGAACAAGAAGAAAAAGAAATGAAAAGGAAAGTAACAAAACCAAGACCTGGACATGCTGATTTAAATGGTGCGATTAAATATGGTCATAGAGATATGAGAAATGTACTGGAACGTTCTTCGGCTCGCGAAACGACAGTACGTGTTGCTGCTGGTGCGGTTGCTAAAAAAGTGTTGGCGGAACTTGGTATTGCAGTAGCAGGCCATGTAATTGAAATTGGTGGTGTACAGGCTAAGGAGACTACGTATCGTTCAATTGAAGAATTAAAAAGTATTACAGAAGCATCACCTGTACGTTGTTTAGATGAAGAAGCTGGTAATCAAATGATAAAAGCAATTGATGATGCGAAATCAAATGGTGATTCAATTGGTGGCATCGTTGAAGTAATTGTGGAAGGAATGCCGATTGGAGTAGGAAGCTATGTGCATTATGATCGAAAACTAGATGCAAAATTAGCAGCCGCAATGATGAGCATTAATGCTTTTAAAGGTGTTGAGATTGGAATTGGTTTTGAAGCAGCGCATAGACCGGGCAGCGAAGTTCATGATGAAATTGTGTGGAATGAAGAGCATGGATATACAAGAAGAACAAATAACGCGGGTGGCTTAGAAGGCGGTATGACGACTGGAATGCCAATTGTTGTACGCGGTGTGATGAAACCGATACCTACACTATATAAACCGTTGCAAAGTGTCGATATTGATACGAAAGAGCCTTTTACAGCAAGTATTGAACGTTCAGATAGTTGTGCTGTTCCAGCAGCTAGTGTCGTTGCAGAAGCGGTTGTAGCTTGGGAATTAGCTACAGCTCTAATAGAACAATTCGGATTAGATCGTATGGACCTTATTCGTGAAAATATTGAGAGACATAATGAATATGCGAGGGGATTTTAATGGGAAACATACATATTCAAACGAAATCAAAAGAATATGATGTATATGTAGGGAAAGAATCGTTGTCACATTTGACAACGATTGTTCAAAATATGAAGCCATCTGTATCAAACATCATGATTATTTCAGATGAAGCTGTTGCATCTTTACATTTACAGACGGTTGTAGATGCGTTGCAAATAGAGCAAAAAGTATTTTCATTCGTTGTACCGAGTGGTGAAAAAGAGAAGTCCTTTGAAAATTTCTATGCGGCTCATACGTCAGCTCTTGAAAATAAATTAGATAGAAATTCTTTAATTATCGCACTTGGAGGCGGGATGATTGGAGACTTAGCTGGTTTTGTTGCTGCGTCATTTATGCGTGGAATTCGCTTTGTTCAAGTTCCGACGACTTTATTAGCTCACGATAGCGCAGTAGGTGGGAAAGTAGCAATCAATCATCCGTTAGGTAAAAATATGATAGGTGCATTCCATCAACCAGAAGCAGTCGTATATCATACACCGTTTTTACAGTCTCTTCCTGAAAAAGAGTGGCGCTCAGGTTATGCAGAAGTGATAAAACATGCTCTAATTGGTGATGTGAAACTATATCATTGGCTAAAAGAAGAAGTGCAAACATTAGCAGATCTTCGTGATGAGAAATTAATCCACATATTAACGAAGGCGATTCCTGTAAAGGCAAACATTGTAGCACAAGATGAAACAGAAAAAGGTGTACGTGCTCATTTGAACTTTGGACATACGTTAGGTCATGCTCTTGAAAAAGAACTAGGATACGGAAATATTACTCACGGTGACGGAGTAGCGGTTGGAATGTTATTTGCTATATTCTTAAGTGAGCAAGTGTATAAGGTTAATCTTGCTTATGAAGAGATGAAGCAGTGGTTTTTAAAGTACGGTTATCCAAAAATGCCAAGTGATTTGAATGTAGAACGCCTCGTCGGGTTGATGAAACAAGATAAGAAAGCGAATGCTGGAGCAATTCATATGGTACTTATGCAGGAATATGGGGTAGTAAATGTCGTATCTATTCCAGATGAGACTGTTCATATTGCGTTAGAGGCATTTCAAAAGGATATGGTATAAAGATAGGTAACAACTGTGAAGAGCCTATTTAGAAGTGCTTTCGTAATAGTGACGGTTATGATAAACGATTATAGTAAGGGAGTATAACCGTATTGTAATCGAATTGAATAAAACGACTGGGGGAAGAAAAATGAGAGTAAAAGAACAATTGTTAACTTTGAGAGCGTATGTGCCTGGGAAAAATATTGAAGAAGTAAAAAGGGAATATGGATTATCAAAAATTGTGAAATTAGCATCGAACGAAAATCCATTCGGTTGCTCAGCGCGTGTAACAGAAGCATTAACTTCTTTAGCGAGCCAATATGCCCTTTATCCAGATGGATATGCCTTTGAACTTCGGACAAAAGTAGCGGAACATTTAGGTGTAAAAGCAGAACAACTACTATTTGGTAGTGGATTAGATGAAGTCATTCAAATGATTAGCCGTGCATTACTACACGAAGGAACAAATGTTGTAATGGCGAATCCGACATTCTCGCAATACCATCACCATGCTGTTATTGAAGGAGCAGAAGTTCGTGAAGTACCACTTAAAGATGGCATTCATGATTTAGATGCGATGCTAGAGCAAGTAGATGATAAAACGAAGATCGTATGGATTTGTAATCCGAATAATCCGACAGGTACATATGTAGAGAAACAAAAATTACTTTCATTTTTAGAATCAGTTCCTAAGTCAGCGCTCGTTATTATGGACGAGGCATATTATGAATATGCGGGGGCGGAAGACTATCCGCAAACGTTGCCACTTCTTGAAAAGTATGGAAATCTTATGATTTTACGCACGTTTTCAAAAGCATACGGTTTAGCCGCTTTCCGTATTGGGTATGCGGTTGGTAATGAGCAGTTAATTGGGCAATTAGAAGTAGCAAGGTTACCATTTAATACATCGACTGTAGCGCAATCTGTAGCACTCGCTGCTTTAGAAGATCAAGCATTTTTACAAGAATGTGTGAAAAAGAATGAAGAAGGTTTACATCAGTATTACGCATTTTGTAAGGAATATAACGTATTCTATTATCCATCTCAAACAAATTTCATTTTCTTAAAGCTCGGTATTCCTGGTAATGAGGCTTTCGAACGATTAATGAAGAAAGGCTATATCGTTCGTTCTGGTGCTGCATTTGGTATACATGATGGCATTCGTATTACTGTCGGTTTGAAAGAAGAAAATGATGAAATTATAGAACTGTTGAAAGAGCTTGTAAACGAGCAAGTAAAGAAAGAAGAAACATACTCTTAAGAGTTTGTAAAGGCTCCTAATATAGGAGTCTTTTTTTATTTAAATAAAGAAGAACTGTAAAGAGTTCGTGCGGGCTAATAATTAATAAGGGGAGTTATTTGCACGGTCATAAAAGAAAACGGTACAATAGAAAGTAGTAATGCGGTATCGGTGTCATATTTGAATCGTTATCAGTGAAAGTACAAGAAGAAGTATGCTCATTCTAAAGGTTGCGTTCTTACACCTAGTTGCTTATGATAAAGTGAAACTTTAATTAGTAGGGGATGTTTATCCCCCGCTGATTATTAGTTGAACCAATCGGGCTTTTACGGGCAGTTGACCCAAAAACTAACTTCTTTGCCTTAGCTGAATTTTGAGGTGGGGTCTTACTGCCCGTTAATAGCGGGGTAAATGAACAGAAAAGAATATTTTTTAGAATTAAAGGAGACGTTTATGCAAAAGTTTGAACAAGCTGTTTCATATATTGAAAATGGTGAAGCGGAAAAAGGATTACAATTATTAAAAGAACAATTAAAAATCGCGAATGATGAAGAGAAGTATGATATCGCTCGCTATTATCATACACTTGGATTTACGGATGAAGCGTTAGCTATTACAGAAGACTTACGTTTATTGTATCCAGAGGAAAGTGAATTCACTGTATTTTTAGCAGAATTATATATTGATCTAGACAAAGAAGATGAAGCGATTGAGGTGCTTCATGATATTCCAGAAAATGATGATTTATATGTTCAATCGTTATTACTTGTTGCGGATTTATTCCAAATGCAAGGTTTCGATGATGTAGCAGAACAAAAACTATTAAAGGCGAAAGAAATGATGCCTGACGAGCCTGTCATTACGTTTGGATTAGCAGAGTTATATAGTAGTAAAGGTGAAGAACAAAAGGCAATCACTTATTATGAGTCGCTATTAGCGGAACATAAAGTAATGGGTGGTGTTGTCATTGCGCTACGCCTTGGAGAAACGTTAAGCGCGATTGGAAATTGGGAAGAGGCGATTTCTTACTACGAAGCAGGTTTAGAGGAACAAAAAGATATTCACTCATTATTTGGATATGCCTTCACGTTATACCAAGGTGAAGAATACCAACGAGCAATTGGTGCTTGGCAAGAACTGAAAGAATTAGATCCTGAGTATGCATCGCTTTACATGTATTTAGCGAAAAGCTATGAAAAAGAAGGGATGCTTCAAGAAAGCTATGAAACACTTCATGAAGGAATTAAAGTAGATGAGCTTTCTGTACCATTTTATGTAGAATTAGCAAACATTGCAGCGAAATTAGGGAAAATTGCGGAAGCAGAGGAAGTACTTCAAAAAGCGCTTGAGTTAGATCCAGGACATTTAGGTGCAACATTAAAATATGCGTACATCTTAAAGGAACAAGAAAAATATGAAGAGTTAATCGCTGTTGTAGAGTGTGCAATTGATAGCGGAGAACCAGATACACAACTACTTTGGGATCTTGCATTTGCAAAAAAACAATTAGAAATGTATTCGGATGCATTAAAACACTATGAAAGTGCATATACTTCTTTTAAGAATCATCCAGACTTCTTGGAAGAGTACGGTTATTTCTTATTGGAAGAAGGTATGCGAAAAGAGGCGAAAGAAGTATTTACTCAGTTAATACAACTAGACCCGACACAAATTCATATTGAAGAATTGTTATATAATTTAGAGGATTTTTCATAAGTTGGAAGGAAACTGAATGCCGCTTCTTGAATCTAAAAAGAAAAGAGAAAGACAGAGGAGGGACTTAATTGCTATGAATACCCCTGTTTCTGTAAACGAGAAGAAGGATTTTGTAAAATGGTTTTTGAATAATTACCAACTGAAACAGCGTGAATGTGTATGGATTTTGAATTATTTAATGAGTCACGACCAATTGATGCATAAAGTCCACTTCGTAGAGCATGCAAAATATTGTCCGCGTGGCTTAGTAATGTCCGCGAATTGTGTAAAAGATACACCGTTTCACTTTTTTAAACAAAATGTTATGACAACAGATGCTGAAAAATCGTTTCATGATATTCGTTTAAATCGAGATGAGGATATTTATATTCAACTCAATTTTAAATCATCGTTTCAAAATGCCAACTATGTAGCTGTATTAGAAGAAAACCCGTATTTACCAAAGCACATTGAAGTAAATGAAAAAGATCGTTTACTTGCAGAAAGGTTTTTAGAAGAAAGTGTATTTTCTTTTAGAAGAGAACGTCTTCTAAAGCAAATTGATGAAGCGCTGGATAAGCAAGATAAGGAAGCGTTTCATAGGTTAACAGCGGAGTTAAAGATGTTATAAAATTCATTTGGATTCATAAAATTTTACAAATTTCAGACTTTTTAAGAAAAACTACCTTAATATAGGTAGTTTTTCTTTTTTTACCTCTTTTAGTATGGTTTAATATATATAAAGTGAAAGTTCTGTCATTTCCAGGTGAGGGAGGGAAGAAATTTGAAATGGATTGTAAAAGATGTGGAGCAGTTTGAGCAAGCAAGAGAATATGTAGATACGGGTGTTATACCACTTTTATCAATTTCAGCAGCAAAAGAAATGAAAACGGTAGTAGAACAAGGCGAATTTATCGAATTGTTGAGTATGGAGCTAGAAAGAGAATATAAAGGAAGAGTGCTTTTACTACCTGCATTTACGTATCTAGTAGAAAGTCAAAAAAACGAAAAAGGCCGTTTGCAAGAATGGACAAATCATTTGAGAAAGCAAGGTTTTAAGCATATTGCTTATGTTACAAGTGATTTTTCATGGAAAGAAGATATGCAAGAATTGCAGGGAGATTTATTTTGGTTTCCTTCATTAGCGTTAGAACAATTTAGTGATCAAGCGAAAAGAGAAGTGATTCATGCACATATAAAAAATATAATGGTAATGTTAGAAGAAAAATGGGGAAAACAATAATAAACAGAAAGTTCTTATTATTATGAGTAGTATGATATTGACCTGTGCATGAGCGTATTATATCATGATAGTGTCCTAGTTTTTATTTTTTATATAATTTATCACGAGGGGACAATTTCTGATAGAGGGGGGAAATTTTCGTGAGCGAGAAAGAACATCGTGTGTCAAGAAGACAGTTTTTAAATTACACCCTTACAGGGGTAGGAGGCTTTATGGCAGCGGGTATTTTAATGCCGATGACGCGATTTGCGCTTGATCCGGTGTTAAGAAAAGAAGCGGGAACGGATATGGTTGCTGTTGCACAAGTAAAGGATATTACAACAGAGCCGAAACGTTTCGACTTTAAGGTGAAGCAGGTTGATGGTTGGTACAAGTCCGAAGAGCCAAAATCAGCTTGGGTTCATAAAGATGAAAGCGGAGACATTGTTGCGTTCTCTCCAGTATGTAAACATTTAGGATGTACAGTTAACTGGAATTCGGACAAAGCACATCCGAATCAATTCTTTTGTCCATGTCACGGGGGCCGTTACACAAAAGACGGAATTAACATTAAAGGCACGCCGCCCCTTGCTCCACTTGATGTATACGAATCTAAAGTGAAAGATGGAACGTTGTATCTAGGAAAAGCGAAGCCAAGAGGGGGTGCAAAGTAGATGCTAAATAAAATTTATGATTGGGTAGATGAAAGGTTAGATATTACACCAATATGGCGTGATATCGCTGATCATGAAGTACCTGAACATGTAAACCCGGCACATCACTTTTCTGCATTCGTTTATTGCTTTGGCGGACTTACCTTTTTCGTTACTGTAATTCAAATTTTATCTGGAATGTTTTTGACGATGTATTATGTGCCTGATATTAAAAATGCTTGGGAATCGGTTTATTATTTGCAAAATGAAGTTGCATATGGGCAAATTGTTCGTGGTATGCACCACTGGGGTGCTAGTCTCGTAATTGTAATGATGTTTTTACATACACTTAGAGTTTTCTTCCAGGGTGCGTATAAAAAGCCTCGTGAGCTAAACTGGATTGTTGGTGTTCTTATTTTCTTTGTTATGTTAGGTCTTGGTTTTACCGGATATTTATTACCGTGGGATATGAAAGCGTTATTTGCTACGAAAGTAGGGATTCAAATTGCAGAGCAAACGCCGCTCATTGGTCCTTACATTAAAACATTACTCGCTGGTCATTCCGAAATTGTTGGCGCTCAAACATTAACTCGCTTCTTTGCTATTCACGTCTTCTTCTTACCAGCAGCACTTCTAGGTTTAATGGCCTTCCACTTCATCATGATTCGCAAACAAGGTATTTCCGGTCCACTATAAGAGATTGCTAAATTAAAGGGGAAAGAACTAAAGGAGGGAGATTATGCATCGCGGCAAAGGGATGAAGTTTGTAGGAGATTCTCGGGTACCAGTAGCTCGGAAACCAAACATTCCAAAAGACTATTCGGAATACCCAGGGAAAACAGAAGCATTTTGGCCGAACTTCTTGTTAAAAGAATGGATGGTTGGTGCAGTTTTTTTAATCGGTTATTTATGTTTAACAGTGGCGCATCCGTCACCGCTTGAAAGAATGGCGGATCCAACTGATGCTGGGTATATACCACTTCCAGATTGGTATTTCTTATTCTTGTATCAGTTATTAAAGTATTCTTATGCTTCTGGCTCATTTACTGTAATTGGAGCGTTCATTATGCCAGGGATTGCGTTTGGCGCATTACTGTTAGCTCCATTTCTTGATCGAGGCCCAGAAAGACGCCCATTGAAGCGTCCTGTAGCAACGGGATTTATGCTTTTAGCAATTGCATCGATTATCTTTTTAACTTGGGAATCTGTAGCACACCACGACTGGGAAGCTGCAAAAAAACAAGGAGCAATTGTAAAAACAGCACCAGTTGATAAAAATGATGACGGTTATAAATTAATGCAAAAAAATACTTGTTTAACATGTCACGGTGACAATTTACAGGGCGGGGCAGCAGCACCGGCACTGCAAAATTTAACTTTGAAGCCAGAAGAAATTGCTAAAATTGCGAAAGAGGGAAAAGGTTCCATGCCTAAAGGTGTATTTAAAGGTACAGATGAGGAGCTGAAGAAGCTTTCGGAATTCGTTGCAAAGTATAATAAAAAATAATAAAAAGCTGACTACAAAATTTGTAGTCAGCTTTTTATTTTGATGATAGAAAGTTTACTATATAATAGAGTAGAGTTTGATGAAAGAATGAAAGGTGTTGGACATACAACTTGGTTTATTTGTATGCAATGTTAAGACAACGCTCCGTATTATTATTTTTATTAGTTGTTAACATATTAGGTACAATATACGGATTTATATGGTATGGAAATCAATTAAAAGAAACTTCACCTATATTTTGGCCGTTTGTACCTGATAGTCCTATGGCAAGTCTCTTTTTTGTCTTTGTTTTAATTGCTTTTTTAATAAAAAGAAATTGGGGATTAATAGAGGCGCTAGCGATTGTTACTTTAATAAAATATGGAATATGGGCTGTTGTTGTAAATGGGATTATGATCTATGTAAAAGGTCCTATTGGCTTTATCGGGTATATGTTAATGCTTTCACATTTTGCGATGGCAGTACAAGCAGTGCTATATGCACCGTTTTACCGTATAAAAAAATGGCATTTTGCAGTAGCAGCTATATGGACATTACATAACGATGCAATTGATTATTTGTTTTGGCAAATGCCGAGATACGGAATTATGCATTTGTTTGTAGGGGAAATTGGTTATTTTACGTTCTGGTTAAGCATTGCTGTGCTTTGTATGACATATTATTATTGCTTACGTGAGAATCGAAAACAGTTTTCTTTATAATCGTTAGAACATTAGGGGGAGAAAATGAAGAAAAATACGAGTGGTACAAAAATATTGGATCGATTGATTACGATAATTGTTTCATATAGCATAGCATTTTCTATATTTGCACTCGCAACAACGGCGGTTGTATACGGAAAATGGCTATATTATTTTGAAATTGATTTTTTAAACATTCCAGATTTAGCAGATATGACGAAGGATGATATTAAAAGAAATTATGATGTGCTTATCACATATTTATCTCCGTTTTATGACGGTGCATTACAGTTGCCCACATTAGATATGTCTACAAATGGTCGTATTCATTTTGTAGATGTTAAAAATATTTTAGTAAAGATACAATATGTAATGTATGCGACAATTATGATTGCAATAGTAGGCGGCATGTATTTATTAAAAAAGAAAAATGAAAAGTTTTTACTGCATGGATCGATTGTAACAATTATCTTTCCGATTGCGCTTGTGTTACCAATCGCTATTAATTTTGAAAAGAGTTTTGTATTATTCCATAAGCTTTTATTCAGTAATGATTATTGGATGTTTGATATTGAAACGGATCCGATTATATTAATGTTACCAGAAGAGTTCTTTATGCATGCAGCGTGTGCTATTTTATTATTTATTTTATGTGGTAGCATAATTTGTTATAGCTTGTATAAATATTTTGTAAAAAAGAAAAGGATTTCAAAAGAAAAATTCTCTATCTAAAGAGAATTTTTTTGTTTGTAAAACGATAATATATTTTTCCGTCCAGTTCTGTTCTATTCTTGTCCAAATTAACATATTTTGTACTAGTAGTTATAGGGGGGACCGTGATGAAGAGAACATTAGTTGGATTGATAGCATTTCTAATTATAATGTTTCCGTTACGTATATATGCTGAAGAGTGGAGTGAACTAACAGGCTTGTTGGATGACTCATTACAATTAGTGAAGCGTAATGAAGATGAAAAAGCAGTACAAGTATTACAACATTTCTCGGAGCAGTTTGTCATAAAGGGGAATGAAAAGAAGCAAGAAGTAACGCCAGATCAAGTTAGAGTTATTTCTTTAGCTTACGACAAAGCGAAACAATCTCTCGCGGAAGAAGAGGTAAGTAAACAAGTTAAAATTGATAATGTGCTAGCACTGCAGCTCGCTGTTGATGCACAAGTATCGAAGTACCAACCACTTTGGATGGAAAGAGAAGGAAAAGTAATGGATGCCTTTTCTCAAATGGAAAAAGCGATGACAAAAGAAGATACGGGACAGTTTCAACAAACGTTAAACACATTTTTACATGAATTTAATATTATTTATCCAAGCTTAATGATAGCTCTGCCAGAAAACGAAGTGCAGCGTGTAAATGCCCATTTATCTTATTTGGATGAATTCCGTAACGTTATGTTAAAAACGAAAGGTGGGCAAATGCAAGTAGGAATCATTAAAGGGGATTTACAAAAGATATTTCATACAGTAAAAAAAGACGAAATTGCACCCTCTCTCATTTGGTTTATGACAATTACTGGAGGTCTTATTTTATTCACATTAACTTATGTTGGATGGAGAAAGTATAAAGGGGAGAGAGAAAAAAGAAAAAGTAATGTACATTCTAAGAATAGATAATGTAATAAATAAAGATACGGATTGTAAGGTTTATTCATTGACAATGGTGGCAGAAGAAAATAGAATGAGAAGTACTATAATTAAAACTTCAATGGAGGTTCATGATGTTTTATTTAATTTACTTCGCGATCATTTTGATCATACCGTTGTACGCACAGTCAAAAGTACGTAGTGCCTATAGCAAGTATTCACAAGTTTACTCAACATCAGGTATGACAGGAGCAGAAGTGGCTCGGAAAATTTTAGATGAGAATGGATTATACAACGTAGCCGTTGAAGAAACACCAGGTCACTTATCAGACCATTATGATCCAACTGCAAAAACAGTTCGATTATCAACAGATAACTATTACGGTCATTCAGTTGCTGGTACAGCAGTTGCAGCACACGAAGTAGGACACGCAATTCAAGATGCAAAAGATTATAACTTTATGCGCGTTCGTCATTCGTTAGTGCCAGTTGCAAACTTTGGTTCGAATATGTCTTGGATTTTCGTCCTAATCGGTATATTTGCACAAATGTCTGGTTTGTTGTTATTAGGTATCATTTTAATGGCAGCAGGTGTTGTGTTCCAACTTGTTACATTACCAGTTGAATTTGATGCATCCAAGCGTGCAATGCAACAAATTGAAGCGTTAGGTATCGTATCAACTGATGAATATGGGCAAGCTCGTAAAGTATTAAATGCGGCAGCATTAACATATGTAGCAGCTGCAGCTGTAGCGGTATTTGAATTATTACGTCTCGTATTGATTTATACTGGTATGCAGCGTAGCGACGACTAAAGACTATCAATTATGATAGTCTTTTTTGTTTTATGAATTGAATTATATAATATATGGCAAGTAGCAATAATAGAAGTAATGCGGAAAGGTGGTGGGGGAAATGAAATATCCAGACCATTTAGTAAAACAAGTGAAAGAGCGTAGTGCTCCTTATCAATTAGAAGGTTTTTTAAGTGGACAAGGTCCTGAAAATCCTAAATTTATGTTGTTAGGAGAAGCGCCTGGTGAAACAGAAATACATAATGGGATTCCGTTTAGCGGGAGGGCAGGAAAACAATTAATGGGTTTTTTAGAACGTATTCACGTTACAAGGGATGAAGTATATATTACGAGCGCTGTTCGGAGTAGACCTTATAAATGGCGAGAGAAAAAAGAACGAAATGGTGAAATCATACAAAAAAAGTATAATAGAACGCCAAAACAAGGAGAAATAGTTGCCCATGCGCCTTTGTTAGATTATGAATTAGAGAAAATAAATCCGAAGCTTATCGTCACGCTTGGCAATATCGGTCTTCAACGTTTAACAGGAAAAGATAAAAAAATCACAGACGTACACGGACAATTATTCAAACAGCCCATTCAAAAATTAAAGGATATGCAAAGTGCAGAGTTTACATGGTCAGAGAAAGAATATCATATTTTTCCGACATTCCACCCTGCTTCCATTTTTTATAATCGAAGTTTATTGGAGCTTATTTATGAGGATTTAGAGAAACTTAAGCGATATGTAATAAAAAACTAGAAAAGCTAAAAAGCTTTTCTAGTTGTGTTTACGTATGTAACGGATTTTTATTTTCATCCAATGTAAAACCTTCACCAACTACATCGTGTACGTCACTTACAGCAACAAAGGCGTGAGGATCTACAGAAGTAATAATGTTTTTTAGTTTCACGATTTCATTTTTAGCAACAACGCAATACAATACGTTCCGTTCCACTTTTGTATACGACCCAACAGCTTTTAAAAAGGTTGCTCCGCGCTCCATCTCAGATAAAATTTTGGCAGCAATTTCATCGTTTTTATCTGAGATAATCGTTGCTCCTTTTGCTGCATAGGCTCCTTCTTGCATAAAATCAATCACTTTCGCTCCGATAAAAACAGCAACTAACGTATACATACCCTCGCGATATGATAAATAGGTAAGGATAGAGACGATAATGACGATAGCATCAAACATAAACATCGTTTTCCCCATACTCCAGCCAACATATTTATGAGCGAGTCTCGCGATAATATCTACACCGCCAGTAGTTCCGCCGTATTTAAATATAATCCCAAGACCGATACCAATAAATGCTCCGGCGAATAAAGCAGCAAGTGTCATATCGTTTTGTAAGTTTACATGTAAGTTGAGAACTTCGTAACGCTGAAAAATCCATAGAAATAAAGATACGCTAAAGGTGCCGATTAGTGTATATATAAATGTCGTTCTTCCAAGTAATTTCCAACCAATAAAAAATATAGGGATATTTAAAAGTAAGTTTGAATAAGAAGGGTCAAACTTAAATAGAAAATACAATAATAGTGTAATACCGGTAAATCCACCTTCTGCAAGGTGATTTTCAATATTGATATTCACAATACCGAAAGAAAAAATAGCGGAACCGATTAAAATGAAAATGATATTTCGAATCTTCAAATTTGATGTCATATAGAAATCCCCCTAATTATGTAAATGGCATTGCTCCGCTGAAACGGTAAAACATAATGATAAGTAATTTCTAGTTGCTAGTGAAAATAGTGAAGGCTGTAAAAACGCAAAAGAAGTTTCACTTTACCCCGTTCCAACGGCTGGTAGGGAATAAAGCAAGGAAGCAGGGAAAACCAGTCGTTGGAACCCGATTGGTTTAGGTTGATCTTTTGCCAAAAATGCAAAAGAAAGTTTCACTTTATTATAATCTTTCCCAAAAAGGGTCGCAAATAGGTGTTTGGCGGGGAATAATATTTGTCAAATCGCGATGAATTGGCTAACATGAAAGAGGAAGGATTAGAGGTGAATTGTATGGAAGCGAAAACGATGAAGGATATGCAGAAAGAAGTAGATGCATATATTGGTCAGTTTAAAGAAGGTTATTTCAGTCCACTTGCAATGATGGCTCGTTTAACGGAAGAAATGGGGGAGCTTGCAAGAGAGGTTAATCATTATTATGGTGAGAAACCGAAGAAAACAACTGAAACAGAACGTAGTATTGAAGAAGAGCTTGGAGATGTATTATTTGTTATGATTTGTATGGCAAATAGTTTAAATATTGATTTAGAAACAGCACATAACATTGTAATGAATAAATTTAATACTCGCGATAAAGATCGCTGGACACGTATTGATGAGGGAGAGAAAGAATAATGAAAGAAATTAAAGTAATTATCGCTGGACCAAGAGGACGTATGGGACATGAAGCAGTTCTTCTTATGGAAAGAACGGAACATTTTAATTTAGTAGCAGCAGTGGATTATAAGCATGGTGGAGAGAAAATCTCTGATTTACCTGGAATGCCAGCGTTAGATACACCTATTTACGCGGATTTACATACTTGTTTAGAGGAAGTAGAAGCAGATGTGTTGTTAGATTTAACAACGCCAGAAGTTGGAAAACAACACGTTACACTAGCAGTTGAGCGTGGACTTCGTTCTGTTATTGGTACAACTGGATTTACAGAAGAAGAGCTAAAACAATTAACCGAGACTGCAAAAGAAAAAGCAGTAGGAACAATTATCGCTCCAAACTTTGCAATTGGTGCAGTTCTTATGATGAAATTCTCACAAATGGCAGCGAAGTACTTCCAAGATGTTGAAGTAATTGAATTGCATCATGATCAAAAGTTAGATGCACCATCTGGTACTGCGGTAAAAACAGTAGAATTGATTCGTCAAAATCGTGAATCTAAGCAGCAAGGTCATCCAAATGAAGTAGAGCAACTAAAAGGAGCTCGTGGTGCAAACGTAGACGGCATTCACATTCATAGTGTACGTTTACCAGGACTTATTGCACACCAAGAAGTAATGTTTGGTGGAGACGGACAAATGTTAACAGTTCGCCATGATTCATTCAATCGTGCATCATTTATGTCTGGTGTAAAACTATCAATTGAGACAGTAATGAATCTAGATCATCTTGTGTACGGTTTAGAAAATATTATCGACTAAAGGGGAGACAACGGATGAAAATTGCCTTAATCGCACATGACAAAAAGAAAAATGACATGGTTTCGTTTGCATACGCATATAAACCAATTTTTGAACAACATGAATTATTTGCAACAGGAACGACAGGGCTTCGTATTATGGAAGCGACCGGTTTAGTTGTAACAAGATATCAATCTGGTCCTCTTGGTGGCGATCAAGAAATTGGTGCAATGATTGCGAAAAATGATTTAGACATGGTAATTTTCTTCCGCGATCCATTAACAGCACAGCCGCATGAACCGGATGTGAATGCATTGCTTCGTTTATGTGATGTATATGCAATTCCACTTGCAACGAATATGGCGAGTGCTGAAATGTTAATGCACGCATTAGAACGAGGAGATTTAGATTACCGCAAGTTAAGAAAATGAGGGGAACAATTATGAGTGGATTACATATATTAGCGTTTGGTGCTCATGCCGATGATGTTGAAATCGGCATGGCTGGTACCATTGCTAAATATACGAAGCAAGGGTATGAAGTAGGTATTTGTGATTTAACAGAAGCTGATCTTTCTTCTAATGGAACGATAGAGTTAAGAAAAGAAGAAGCAAAGGCGGCAGCTCGTATAATGGGAGTAAAAACGAGACTAAATTTAGCGATGCCAGACCGTGGTTTGTATATGAAAGAAGAGTATATACGTGAAATTGTAAAGGTAATTCGTACATATAAACCAAAACTAGTTTTTGCACCGTATTATGAAGATCGTCATCCAGATCATGCAAATTGTGCAAAACTTGTGGAAGAAGCTATTTTTTCAGCGGGAATTCGCAAATATATGCCAGAGGTTCCACCACATCGTGTGGAGTCTTTTTATCATTATATGATTAATGGTTTTCATAAACCGAATTTTTGTATAGATATTAGTGAATACGTATCGCAAAAAGTGGAAGCACTAGAAGCGTATGAAAGTCAGTTTTCAACAGGGAGTGATGGTGTGAAAACGCCGTTAACAGAAGGTTACGTTGAAACTGTAGTCGCTCGTGAGAAAATGTTTGGAAAAGAAGTTGGAGTCTTATATGCCGAAGGGTTTATGAGTAAGAAACCGGTTTTATTACATGCTGATTTAATAGGGGGATGTAAATGAAATTAAAAATAGGTATTACATGTTATCCTTCTGTAGGTGGTTCTGGAGTTGTTGGAACAGAATTAGGAAAGCAATTAGCGGAACGCGGGCATGAAATTCATTTTATTACATCGGGTTTACCATTCCGGTTAAATAAAGTGTATCCAAACATTTACTTTCATGAAGTGACAGTAAATCAATACTCTGTATTTCAATATCCACCGTACGATTTAGCGTTAGCGAGTAAAATGGCAGAGGTTGCACAAAGAGAAAACCTAGACATTTTACATGTGCATTACGCAATACCACATGCCATTTGTGCTTATTTAGCAAAACAAATGATTGGCGAGCGTATTAAAATTGTTACAACCTTGCATGGAACAGATATTACTGTGTTAGGTTCCGACCCTTCGTTAAATAATTTAATTCGTTTTGGTATTGAGCAATCCGATGTTGTGACGGCTGTCTCGCATTCATTAATTAACGAAACGCATGAGCTTGTAAAACCAAATAAAGACATTCAAACGGTATATAACTTTATAGACGAACGTGTATATTTCAAGCGTGATATGACTCAATTAAAGAAAGAATACGGTATAAGTGAAAGTGAAAAGATACTCATTCATATTTCAAATTTCCGTAAAGTGAAACGTGTGCAAGATGTTGTGCAAGCATTTGCTAAAATTGTTACAGAAGTAGATGCGAAGTTGCTTCTTGTTGGAGATGGACCGGAATTTTGCACGATTTTACAGTTGGTGAAAAATTTACATATTGAAGATCGCGTCTTATTTTTAGGGAAGCAAGATAATGTTGCAGAGTTACTTGCGATGAGTGATTTAATGTTACTTCTATCAGAGAAAGAGAGTTTTGGTCTTGTTTTATTAGAAGCGATGGCGTGTGGTGTACCTTGTATCGGAACAAGGGTTGGAGGTATTCCAGAAGTCATTCAACATGGTGATACAGGATATTTATGTGAAGTTGGCGATACAACAGGAGTGGCCAATCAAGCTATTCAGCTATTAAAGGATGAAGAACTTCACCGTATTATGGGAGAGCGAGCAAGAGAAAGTGTTTACGAGCAGTTCCGCTCTGAAAAAATCGTCTCACAATATGAAACGATTTACTATGATGTACTAAGGGATGACAAAAATGAAAAGATTTAAAAAAGCTAGTTCTATTATTGAGACTTTAAAGCAACAAGGGCATGAGGCCTACTTTGTCGGCGGAAGCGTACGCGATCTTATTATCGATAGGCCGATTGGAGATATTGATATTGCGACATCTGCTTTACCAGAAGAAGTGATGGCTATATTTCCAAGACATGTTCCTGTTGGTCTTGAGCATGGAACTGTAATTGTAGTAGAAAATGGTGAACCTTATGAGGTAACCACGTTTCGAACAGAGAGCGAATATGAAGATTTTCGAAGACCTAGTAGTGTTCAATTTGTTCGTTCATTAGAAGAGGATTTAAAACGTCGTGATTTCACAATGAATGCAATTGCTATGACAGAAGAAGGCGAAATGGTTGATTTATTTGCTGGGCAGGAAGCGATTCAAAAGAGAGAAATTGTGACAGTGGGAAATGCTGCGGATCGTTTTCAAGAAGATGCCCTGCGAATGATGCGTGGTATTCGGTTCGTAAGTACGTTAGGTTTTTCTTTAGAGACGAAAACGAAACAAGCAATTGAAACATATGGACATTTGCTGGAACATATAGCAATTGAGAGAATTACAGTGGAGTTTGAAAAACTGTTAACTGGCACATATTGTGTGAAGGCTCTCAAAGAATTAGTAGAAACGAAACTATTTTCTCATCTACCATATTTACAGATGTCAGAAGAGAGATTGTTAAAAGCTACGCAGTATAACTGGGATTCTTTTGAAACAGACATTGAGGCATGGGCCTTTTTCTTATATTGTATCGGGGAAGAACATCCAGCTGTCTTTTTACGTCAATGGAAGTTTTCAAATAAAAAAATAAAAGATATCGTAGCAGTTTTATTAACAGTCCGTAAGAGAAAGGAGAAGGATTGGGATACAGTTCTTCTTTATAAAACGGGAATTCATATAGCTGAAATGGCAGAAAGAGTATATGAAGCGATGATTGAAAGCTATGATCATACATCTGTGAAACGAGTACAAACGTTGTTTCAAGCATTGCCAATCAAGAATCGACAAGAGATGAATGTGACTGGGAATGATTTGTTAAACTGGGCAAGTAAAAAGCCAGGTCCGTGGGTTGCTGAAATGATTCAAAAAATTGAAGAAGCAATCGTACAAGGAAATGTAGTGAATGAGAAAGAGTGTATAAGGGAGTGGCTGCAAGAATGCAATCTACTATAAGAAAGCAGTTATTGCAAGTTTTTTCGGAAGCGGATGGCGAGTTTGTATCTGGTCAAACAATTAGTGATAAACTTGGTTGCTCAAGAACTGCTGTGTGGAAACATATGGAGGACCTTCGGAATGAGGGGTATGAACTTGAAGCTGTGCGTCGATTAGGCTATCGAATTGCAAGTAAGCCAGACAAAGTGACTGCGAATGAAATTCAGTTAGGATTACAAACGAAACATATTGGTAGAACAGTGTATTTTGAAGAGTCTGTTGAATCGACGCAGTATATTGCAGCAAAACTTGCTTATGAAGGTGCAGAAGAAGGAACGATTGTTGTGGCAGAAGAACAAACAGCGGGTAGAGGTCGTTTAAGCAGAAAATGGCATTCACCAAAAGGAACAGGAATTTGGATGAGTATTATTTTACGTCCATCAATCCCGGTTCATCATGCACCACAACTTACTTTGTTAGCCGCTGTTAGCGTTGCGCAAGCAATTGAAAAGTGCACAGGTGTAAATGTAGGAATAAAATGGCCGAATGATATTTTAATTCAGGGGAAAAAAGCTGTAGGTATATTAACAGAAATGCAAGCTGATCCTGATAAAATTAATGCTGTCATTATGGGTATTGGTATTAATGCGAATCAAAAGCAAGAACATTTTGATGAGGAAATTCAGCATATTGCTACTTCTTTAGCGATTGAATCTGGTAAGCCAATTGTTCGTGCGGAGCTTATGCAACAAATCTTTTTACAACTAGAAAAATTATATGAAGAGTATTTACAAAATGGTTTCTCTGTCATTAAAATTCTTTGGGAAAGTTACGCTGTGAGCATCGGGAAAGAAATTAACGCTCGAACGATGAGAGAGACAATTACAGGGATAGCAAAAGGAATTACAGAGGATGGTGTATTGCTTCTAGAAGATCATGAAGGAAAAGTACATCACATTCATTCTGCGGATATCGAAATTAAGTAAAAGAAGTTCCTCTTTTGGAACTTCTTTTTTATTTCAATATTTTTGAAATGAGTTTGCGGTGTGATAATGAATTTTTTAGTATTTACTTGTCATTTGACGATTACTTTTCCCTCCATTCCTTTAAGAAGGTGATACCGGCATATTAATTCATATGTACCAGTATTTTTAGGTTTCACGGTAATATTTTTTTCTTTTCCTGATTCGACTACGACGTCAATGCCGAGTTTTTTTACTGTAAAGGTGTGCTCACTCTTGCCTTTATTTTTCAATAGCAATGTTGTTGATTCTTCAATTGGAATCGTGATGACGTTCGGTTTAAAGTAATCATCGTTTAGCTCAACTTCAATCACTTTGGCAGACTCAACAGGTTGTGTTACGACGTTAACTGAGGCAAATACATTGAGGGAATTTAAAGTTGTTACTCCCACAAGCATCACAAGAAAACCGATGAATCGAAATAACCATGTGCTTATAGACATTAGCAATCCTCCTTTTGTAAGTATGTTTCCTCAATTAACCTGCATCATTATTTTAAGAGTTATACTATGTATGTAAACAAATTTGTTTATCTTTCTATGCATGCGTTATTTAAAAATTTCACATACCGTAATAAGGATAAAAATTATTTTTTCAAAAAAATGTAGTAATTCCTTTTTAGAGTTTGCTATAATTAGTTCGAATGTGGGCAGTATCAGAGCGAACTGCACCATGATTCGATGCAATACGAAAAATAATAACTTGGATTCTGCCTTGATCCAATAACGGACTGGGACAGAGGGATGAATAATGCCGACTAACACACAACCCTTCTGCCCTTTTATGGCCAGAGGGGTTTTTTATATGATTTCGGCCATCTCCTCTCTCCTATATAAAGGAGGAGTAGTTTTTGAAAACAAAAACAGATTTTTTGAAAATGAAAGAGCAAGGTGAGCCGATTACAATGCTAACGGCGTATGATTATCCATCTGCTAAGCTAGCAGAAGAAGCGGAAGTTGATATGATTCTAGTTGGAGATTCCCTTGGGATGGTTGTGCTCGGCTATGATTCAACAGTACCTGTAACAGTAGAGGATATGATTCATCATACGAAAGCTGTACGCCGGGGAGCGAAACAGACGTTTATTGTAACTGATATGCCATTTATGTCGTATCATGTGTCGCCTCAAGATACGATGGTGAATGCACGCCGCATCGTTCAAGAGAGTGGTGCTCATGCACTGAAGGTAGAAGGTGCAGGAGAAGTGATATCAACTATTCATTACTTGACGAGTGCGGGAATTCCTGTCGTGGCACACTTAGGCTTAACTCCTCAATCTGTAGGAGTGTTAGGTGGCTATAAAGTACAAGGAAAAGATGCTGAAAGTGCAAAAAAATTAATAGAAGATGCGAAGAGATGTGAGGAAGCTGGTGCGATAGCACTTGTATTAGAATGTGTGCCAATGCAGCTAGCAGAATTCATTTCGAAGCAACTAACAATTCCAACGATTGGAATTGGAGCAGGACAAAAAGTGGATGGGCAAGTACTCGTTTATCATGATCTTATCTCATATGGCGTAAATCGTGTTCCGAAATTTGTGAAGCAATATACGTCTGTTCAAGAGGAGATTGTGCGAGGGATTTCACAATACGTAACTGAAGTAAAGACAGGTCAATTTCCGGAAGAAAAACATTCATTCACAATGAAAGAGGAAGAATGTTTAGCGTTATACGGAGGAAAACAATAATGAAAATCATAACTACAGTGCAAGAGATGCAGC
Source organism: Bacillus cereus group sp. BcHK124 (assembly GCF_027712065.1). Lineage (NCBI taxonomy): Bacteria > Bacillati > Bacillota > Bacilli > Caryophanales > Bacillaceae > Bacillus > Bacillus cereus group sp. BcHK124. The sequence continues at coordinate 161,406 of NZ_JAQFPJ010000005.1, read as the reverse complement.
AAATTACAAACGAACTACGTGCAAGTGGAAAAAGTATTGGTTTTGTCCCAACGATGGGTTATTTACATGAAGGTCATGCGACTTTATTACGTAAGGCAAGAGAAGAAAATGAAATTGTAGTTTTAAGCGTATTTGTTAATCCGCTACAGTTTGGACCAAATGAAGATTTAGATCGATACCCTCGTGATATTGATAGAGATGAAAATGTAGCAAAAGAAAACGGTGTAGATTATTTATTTTATCCGAGCGTAGAAGAAATGTATCCAGCAGAACAAACGACAACAGTAGAAGTTGTGAAGCGTACCGATGTGTTATGCGGAAAACAAAGACCTGGTCATTTCGCTGGTGTTGCGACTGTACTAATGAAACTATTTAATATTACATTGCCAACACGTGCTTATTTCGGTATGAAAGATGCACAGCAAGTTGCTGTCATTGAAGGATTTGTCGCTGATTTTAATATTCCGGTTACAATCGTACCGGTGGATATTGTAAGGGAAGAAGATGGATTAGCGAAAAGTTCTCGTAACGTGTATTTATCACAAGAAGAGCGTGAAGAGGCTCCTCATTTATACCGCAGTCTATGTATAGCGAAAGAAAGAATTGAGGCAGGAGAACGTAATGCAGAAATCATTACAGCTCTTGTGAAAGAGTATATTGAGACGTATACGAAAGGCACTGTAGATTATGCTGATTTATATACGTATCCTTCACTACAAGTAGTGGATAAAATTGAAGGACGAATCATTTTAGCAATTGCAGTTAAATTTGACAATGTACGATTAATTGACAATATAACATTAACGGTTAAATAAGGGGGAGCATCTATGTTTCGCACAATGATGAGAGCGAAGTTACATCGCGCAACAGTAACAGAAGCAAATTTAAATTATGTAGGTAGTATTACAATTGATGAAGATTTAATGGATGCAGTAAATATTGTAGAAAACGAAAAAGTCCAAATTGTAAATAATAATAATGGTGCTCGCTTAGAGACATATGTTATTAAAGGAGAACGTGGTAGCGGTGTTGTTTGTTTGAATGGTGCAGCTGCAAGGCTTGTACAACCAGGAGATAAAGTTATTATTATTTGCTACGGTCTAGTGGCAGAAGAAAATATTCATAAACAAGAGCCGAAAATTGCAGTATTAGACGATAATAATCAAATTATTGAAATGTTAGGTGCTGAAAAAGCAGGAACGATACTATAAGTAAGAAGGCTATCTCTATTACGGAGATAGCTTTTTTGTGCATCTTTTCATTAAGATGAGATAAAACGTGGTATAGTAACATTATATAATTTTCTGTTTGATAGGTAAGAAATTGAGGTGTTACATATATGAGTAAGCGTTATGTCGTTGTGGATTTAGAGACGACAGGGAACTCCTGGAAGGATGGGAAAGATAAAATTACCCAAATTGCAGCTGTTGTAGTGGAAGATGGAGAGATATTAGAGATTTTTTCATCTTTTATTAATCCGAAGAGAGAGATTCCGCCATTTATTACAGAGTTAACAGGGATTGATGAGAGTATGGTTAAGCAAGCCCCGTTATTTCAAGATGTAGCCCCGATGGTTGTTGAGCTATTACAAGGTGCAGCTTTCGTTGCACATAATGTTCATTTTGATTGGAATTTTTTAACGGAAGAATTAAGGCAGGCTGGATATACAGAAATACATTGTCCAAAAGTTGATACAGTTGAGTTGGCGCAAATTCTTTTGCCAACGGCTGATAGTTATAAATTACGCGATTTAGCTAAACAACACGAATTAGAGCATGATCAACCGCATCGTGCGGATAGTGATGCTCTTGCAACAGCGGAATTATTTTTACAATTTTTTAATGAAATTGAGAAGTTACCCCTTGTCACCTTGCAATCGCTTTATGAATTGAGTGATGTGTTTCAAAGTGATATAGCGGATGTACTTTCTGAAAATATTTTAAAGAAAATGATGCATGGTAAAAAAGGCGTAGAGGGATATGAAGTGTATCGAAATATTGCACTTCGAAAACGGAATTATTCTTTAAACTTAAGTGAAACATGTGCATTTAAATTTGATGCTTTCTTGCATAAGACAATTGCTAAACTTGAGTTGAATATGCCAAAGTTTGAAAAAAGAGAAAGCCAACAGAGTATGATGAAGGAAATATATACAGCGCTAAGAGATTCTAGGTTTTCACTAATTGAAGCAGGGACAGGAACAGGGAAGACTCTTGCATATTTGCTTCCAAGTATTTATTTTGCAAAGAAAAAAGAAGAACCTGTCATCATAAGTACCCAAACTGTACAACTGCAACAACAAATACTAGAAAAAGAAATTCCATTATTACAGAAAATCATGCCATTTTCATTTGAAGTAGCTCTTTTGAAAGGAAGAAAGCATTATCTTTGTCTACATAAATTTGAATATGCTTTGCAAGAGGAAGAGAAAAATTATGATATGGCGCTCACAAAGGCAAAAATTTTAGTGTGGTTATTGCAAACGGAAACGGGCGATCGTGATGAATTAAATATTCCTGAGGGCGGAAAGTTACTTTGGAACCGGATTTGTAGTGATGTACATAGTCCGGGTGGGATGCAAAGCAACTGGTTTAGTCGTTGTTTTTATCAACGAGCAAAGAATAAAGCATTATTTGCAGATATCGTTATTACAAATCATGCGTTATTATTTCAAGATTTTTCAAGTGAAGAACCACTGTTTGCGTCATGTGAACATATTATTTTTGATGAGGCTCATCATATCGAGGAAGCAGCGAGTAGAACATTAGGTGAACAGTTCTCCTGTATGTATTTCCAGCTAGTTTTATCTCGTCTTGGTACGCTAGAAACAGATGATGTGCTTTCTAAAGTATATAAAATGATGAAAAAATCAGAGCAAGCCTCCCGTTCTACTTTCCGCATGGTAAGTCATAGTTTGAAGGAATTGAAATTTGATGCGGATGAGCTATTCCAAATGTTACGTGCTTTTATCTTTAAGCAAACAAAGCAGGAACAAGGGATCAGCAATATGCCACTCATTTATCGATATAACACGGAAGTAGAGAAAGGTAAGTTATGGGATAGTATTACCGAGTTAACAAATCGCTTTGTATATGATGTAAGAAAATTACTCTCTACACTTGAGAAGCAAGTTGATATATTGCAAAGTAAATTAGAATGGGAAATGCATGTTGTCACAGGTGAATTTATGCATTTAATTGAGTTGTTGAGAAAGATGGCGCAATCTTTACAAGTACTCATTTTAGAAAAAAATTCATATGTGACATGGATGGAAACTGAAACGAAGGGAACCATTCATTCAACTGTTTTATATGGACAACCTGTTCGTATTGGTGAAAGATTTGCTGATGAATTTTTAACAGAGAAAAAGAGTGTTATTTTCACATCAGCAACGCTAACAGTAAACGATTCATTTGACTATATAAAAGAAGAGCTAGGCTTACATGATTTTGCTCCAAATACATTACAGGTCCCATCACCATTCCATTTTGAAGAACAGATGAAATTAATGGTTTCAACGGATGTGCCTTTTATTAAGCAAGCAAGTAATGAAGAATATATTGAATCTGTGTCGGCTCATATTGCAAAAATAGCGAAAACTACAGAAGGTAGAATGCTTGTTTTGTTCACTTCGTATGAAATGTTGAAAGAAGCGTATACGAATTTGAAAAATGATGAGGAATTAGAAGGCTATTTATTATTAACGCAAAGTGTGAATAATAAGAGCAGAAGTCGCCTCATTCGTAAGTTTCAAGAGTTCGATAAATCAATTTTATTAGGAACAAGTAGTTTTTGGGAAGGGATAGATATACCTGGAGATGCCCTTAGTTGTCTTGTTATTGTCCGCCTTCCCTTTACGCCTCCTCATCAACCGATGATGGAAGCAAAAGGAGAGTGGTTAAAAAATCAAGGAGAGGACGTATTCGCTAAGTTAGCACTCCCGCAAGCAATACTGCGTTTCAAACAAGGATTTGGTCGTCTTATTAGAACAAGTACAGATACCGGGACGGTGTTTGTATTAGATCGTCGTTTGACAAGCGCTTCCTATGGAAAACGTTTTTTACAATCAATTCCAACTGTTCCGCTTTATGAAGGCCCTCTAGAAGAATTGTTAGAACAATTAAAGGAACGGCCAATTGAATAAAATTGGAAGAAAAAATACGCCTGAAGTGCATGTAAACTTCAGGCGTAAAAAATGTGGGTAGGAGGAATTTTATTTTTCTTACTTCTTGTATACAAAATGTATTGGTTTTCGACTTGAAACCTTTTTTTGCTGTACATGTCCTGCTATAATAGATGGGTGATGAAGCAGGGGTTGTAAAGAATGTACTCTTATTGTAACCGCATTGCGTTCTTCTATAATTAGAAATTTTTGTGTAACGGAGGAGTTTTTTCATGGATAAGAAAATCGAAGTCCTATCAACGACGCGTATTAAATATTCGTCTGACTTGTATAAAATCGTTGATAGTTTGAATCGTACGTTAAAAGAGCAGGACCTCATGTTCGGATTAGCATTAGACGAAAAAGATAAAGAAACAGCTGTATTTACGATTTACAGAACGTAGTGATACAATGAAAAAGTGGATCTTTGCAATCGTTATCGTAATCGTTGCTAGCGGAATATATGGGGCGTATGTTTATAATAAAGCAATGGAAAAGAAAATCCCTAAAGAGGCAAAATCTGTAGAAATTGCAAAAGAAAAAGCAAAGCTTGTAAAAGTAAAATCTGTGGATTATTATAACGGAGAATCTTCATATACAGTCGTACAAGGTACAGATGAAAAAGGAGAACAACTTATCGTTTGGGTGCCTGAGAAAAAAGGGGAAACTATAGTAAGGAAAAAGAGTGAAGGTATTTCTGAAAAAGAGGCTTTACAAAGAACGATTGAACAAGTCGGAGATGACAGTAAAGAGCACAAAAGTAAGCCTAAAGAAATTTTAAAAGTAAAATTAGGCTTTGAAAACAATATACCATTATGGGAAGTTACATATATTGATGATGAAAATCGTTATAGTTATTACTATCTTGCATTTAAAGATGGTCAGTTTTTACGACGATACAGCATTGAAAAATAGATGTAGGGGGAACTACAAATGAAATTAGCAAAGCGAGTAGCTGCTTTAACACCATCTGCAACTTTAGAAATTACAGCAAAGGCACAAGCATTAAAAGCAGAAGGTCATGATGTAATTGGATTAGGGGCAGGAGAACCTGACTTTAATACACCAGAGCATATTATGGATGCTGCACATAAAGCGATGTTAGAAGGACATACGAAGTATACACCAACGGGTGGATTACAAGCGTTAAAACAAGAAATTGTGAAGAAGTTTACTCGCGATCAAGGAATTGCGTATGATCCGTCTGAAATTATTGTATGTAACGGTGCAAAGCATGCATTATATACATTATTCCAAGTGTTACTTGATGAAGGAGATGAAGTTATCATCCCTACGCCATACTGGGTAAGTTATCCGGAACAAGTAAAACTTGCTGGTGGTAAGCCAGTTTATGTAGAAGGCCTTGAAGATAATGAATACAAAATTACAGCGAAGCAGCTGCGTGAGGCAATTACAGAGAAAACGAAAGCAGTTATTATTAATTCACCGAGCAATCCAACAGGAATGATTTACAGCAAAGAAGAATTACAACAGCTTGGAGAAGTATGTTTAGAACACAATATTTTAATCGTTTCAGATGAAATTTATGAGAAATTAATTTATGGTGGAGCAGAATATACTTCGGTTGCCCAGCTTTCTAATGCATTAAAAGAACAAACACTTATTATTAATGGTGTATCTAAATCTCATTCTATGACAGGATGGCGTATTGGATATGCAGCAGGAAATAAGCAGCTTATTAAAGCGATGACGAACTTAGCGAGTCATAGTACGTCAAACCCTACTTCAATCGCTCAATACGGCGCAATCGCGGCATATGCAGGCTCACAAGAACCTGTAGAAACAATGCGTCAAGCATTTGAAGAGAGATTAAACATTATTTATGATAAATTAATTCAAATCCCTGGCTTTACTTGCATTAAACCACAAGGTGCATTTTACTTATTCCCTAATGTAAAAGAAGCAGTAGCTTTATCAGGATACGAAACTGTTGATGATTGGGCAAAAGCTCTATTAGAAGAGGAAAAAGTAGCTCTTGTACCAGGTACAGGATTTGGTGCTCCAAATAACGTTCGTTTATCATATGCGACATCTCTTGAGCAAGTGGAGAAAGCATTAGAACGTATTCATACGTTTATGAAAAGTAAAGTGCAAGCTTAATTGTATATTTTATTAACGTAATACAAAAACCTTCCTACATAATAGGGAGGTTTTTTTGACGAATTGTGGCAAAAAGAAATAGCGAAAGGTGTGTTATACTAGAGAGCGAGGTGTTTGGTGATGAAAAAGAAAATGATGTTACAGTGGTTTGAGCAGGGAAGCATTGCAATTCCAAAATTACTTATGATGCATTATAAAAAATTAGGGTTAAATGAAACGGAATTTATGGTTGTACTTCATGTACATACATTTTTAGAATCGGGCAATTCGTTTCCGACTCCGTCAGAGATTTCAGAACGGATGACGATTACCGAAATGAAATGTATGGAAGTCATTCAGGCATTGATTCAAAAAGGTTTTTTATCACTAGAAGGTGGACAAAAATCAGAAGCGATGATGTGTGAAAGTTATTCTTTACAACCGCTATGGGAAAAAATATTGCATTTCTTAATGAATGAATCAATAGAGGAAGAACAAAAAGAAATAAAGCAACTGCAAGTAAATTTATATACAGTATTTGAAAAAGAATTTGGAAGACCACTCTCTCCATTTGAATGTGAAACGTTGGGAATGTGGGAAGATCAAGATCAACATCATCCGAATTTAATTCAAGCGGCCCTCAGGGAAGCTGTAATGAGTGGTAAGCTTAATTTCCGATATATTGATCGTATTTTATTTGAATGGAAAAAGAATGGTATTAAAACAGTAGATCAAGCCCAAAACCAAGGACGAAAATTTAGAGCAAATCAACAACGAACGCAGCAAACGACAAAACAAGAGACGAAATTTACTGGAAAAGTACCTTTTTATAATTGGTTGGAGCAGTAATGTAGGAGGAAGTATATGTTAAATAAAACGCAAATTCGCTATTGTTTAGACACAATGGCGGATATGTATCCAGAAGCACATTGTGAATTAATTCATGATAATCCGTTTGAACTAGTAATCGCGGTAGCGTTATCTGCACAATGTACAGATGCACTTGTAAATAAAGTGACGAAAAATTTATTTCAAAAATATAAAACACCAGAAGATTATTTAAGTGTTTCGCTAGAAGAATTACAACAAGATATACGTTCTATTGGTTTGTATAGAAATAAAGCAAAAAACATTCAAAAATTGTGCCGGATGTTACTGGATGATTATAACGGAAAAGTTCCAGAAGACCGTGACGAGTTGACGAACTTGCCAGGAGTAGGGAGAAAAACAGCAAATGTAGTTGTTTCGGTAGCGTTTGGTATTCCGGCAATTGCTGTTGATACGCATGTAGAAAGAGTGAGTAAACGGTTAGCGATTTGTAGATGGAAAGATTCGGTGTTAGAAGTAGAAAAGACATTAATGAAGAAAATTCCGATGGATGAATGGAGCGTCACACATCACCGTATGATTTTCTTTGGACGTTATCACTGTAAAGCGCAGCGACCACAATGTGAGGAGTGCCCTTTACTAGAAGTATGTCGTGAAGGAAAGAAGCGAATGAAGGGGAAATAAAGGATGGAGCGAGTGATAGAAATACCGAAAGAATTTCGATGCTTACCATTTTTTAAAGAAAGTAAAAATTCGATTGTGTATTATACAGAACAGTCTTTTGAAGAAACAATACAAAATACTTATTTTATATATGATATGGAAAGACAATATGAGCCGTGGAATGAAATTGAAAATAGTATTCCAGTATTATTGAATGTATGGAAAAGTAAGCATGAAGACATTGCGACACTTTTTCGAAACAGAAATAAGCAAGAAGCTGAAGGCCCAATGATTCTTTTTGCAGCACATTTGTTATCAATTGTATATTGGCTAAATGAACAACCTGTTTATAGTTTGAACGAAATGGAAGATTACACGAGTATGTTGGAAGTACAACCAGTGAATTTTATAGAGCGCTATTCGTTCATTATAAAGAAACCGAATAATTATCATTCTTATATTCAGTTAGCGCAGTTGTATATTGAAATAGAAAAGTTATATGTAAAGAAAATGATAACAAAAAAGAAGTCCTTTTCTCGTTAAGAGAAAAGGACTTCTTTTTTGTATTAAGACTCTGTTGTAACAACATTTCCGTCTGCGTGTGGTGTATCTTCGCCGGTATTGTGTTGTTGTTCTTGTTGTTTCTTAGCATCTTCTTCAGCTTTTTTTCTAGCTTCCTCTTCAGCTTTCTTTTGAGCCTCTTCTTGCTGTTTACGTTGTTGTTCTTGTTGTTTTTTAGCATCTTCTTCAGCTTTTTTTCTAGCTTCCTCTTCAGCTTTCTTTTGAGCTTCTTCTTGTTGTTTACGTTGTTGTTCTTGCTGCTGTTGCTCTTGTTGTTTACGCTGCTCTTCTTCAGCTTTTTTCTTAGCATCTTCTTGTTTTAATTTATCTTCATTAGCCTTTTTCTGAGCTTCCTCATCAGCTTTTTTCTTAGCTTCTTCTTCAGCCTTCTTCTTAGCAGCCTCATCTTCAGCTTTCTTCGCGTCTGAAGTTCCTCCAGGCGCAGTGAAGGATGCTCCAACTGCTGGGCTTGTTCCAGTACCTTTTTTCGCTACTACAGAGAAGCTGTAAGTAACGCCTGGTTTAATACCACCAAGAGTAGCTGTCGTACCATTTATTGATAAACTACCACTTGAACCGTCAGTCGCTTTATAGCTTGCTGCATACGCATCAACTTCTGCTGGTCCAGACCAGTTTAGTGTAACTGTGCTAGCGCCATCGAAAGTGACATTAAGACCACTAGGTGCATCTACTTTAATTTGTTTCACTGCATCTTTTTTAGCGCCTTTTACGTACAATTCACCATTTAATTCTTGTACAGAAGAAGGACGTTCGAAACGTGATTTATCTGTAGCGAATTTGCTCATCATTACTTGGAACATTTGTTGTGCAATTTTAGTAGAGCGATCGCCAATGTAATTTTCTGGACCATCTTTTTCGTAACCAGTCCAAACAGCCATTGTATATTGCGGTGAATATCCAGCGAACCAACTATCTCTGTTTGCATCAGCTGGAATACCATATTTTTTAATCACGTCTGCATCAAAGTTTTGAGTTCCTGTTTTACCAGCTACGTCTATACCTGGAACGTATGCTGTTGGACCTGTACCACCAGCACCAGGTTTTACGACGTCACGAAGAACGTCAGTCACCATGTAAGCTGTGTAGTCTTGCATCGCACGTTGTTCTTTCGGTTTAAAACTTTTCTTTTTCCCATCTGGGAAGATAACTTCTTTTACGAAGTGCGGTTTATTGTAGTTCCCACCGTTACCAAAGGCTGCATATGCCCCCGCTAATTGTAATGGAGAACTATCGTTACTACCAATTGCTGTTGATTCATATGTTTTGCCGTCTTTAAATGTCATACCTAAACCTTCAGCAAACGCTTGTGACTTAGGAAGACCAACCGCTTGAGCTGTCTTTAAAGCCGGAATGTTTAATGATTTTTTCAAAGCTTCACGTAGTGAAACGTCACCTTTGTAACTATTTGTTGCATTTCGTATTTTTTTACCATCGGAATACGTATATTCTGAGTCATTTAATTGATGGTATGTAGACCATTGTAAATTCTCAATTGCTGGACCGTAGTCGAAAATTGGTTTCATTGTTGAACCAACTTGGCGTTTTAAATCAGTGGCCATATTATGACCTTTGAAAGTAGACTTACTTTCTTTACGCCCAGCCCCAATTGCTCGAACTTCTCCAGATTGTGTATCCATAAATACGAATGATCCTTGGAATTGATCGTTCGGATACTTAATAAGATTGCCATCCATAATTTTTTCAGCATAATCTTGAGCATCTTGATCAAGTGTTGTATGAATCGTCAAACCATCTGAACCAATATTTACATCAGGATATTCTTTTTCAACTTCTTTTACAACCGCATCTAAAAATGCTTGATACTTCATCTCAGTTATTTCTGAAGACGGTTGAAGACCCTCTGTTACTGGGATCTTAACTGCGTTATTCATTTCTTCTTTTGTTATATAACCATGTCGATTCATTAATGACAATACGACATTACGACGATTTGTTGCTCGTTCAACATTTTCCTTTTTGGTTGGATCATAAATGTTTGGACCTTGGGGTAAACCAGCGAGCATAGCAGCTTCATGTAATTGCAAGTCTTTTAAATCTTTACCATAATATTTTTGCGCTGCTGTCGCAATACCATATGAACGGTTACCTAAATTAATCTTATTTAAGTACATTTCTAAAATTTCATGTTTAGAGTATTGTTGCTCTAATTTGTAAGATAGGTACCATTCTTGTACTTTTCTCTTTGCAGTTTTGTCCATCGTTAGAAAATAGTTTTTGACTACTTGTTGTGTAATCGTACTACCACCTTGAGATCCGAAACCTCCAGTGACATTTTCCATAACTGCTTTTGTAGTTCGTTTAAAATCAATTCCATTATGATCATAGAAACGTGAGTCCTCAGTTGCAAGGAATGCATTTTCAACTACTTTTGGAATTTGATCATACGTAACGTGGGTTCGTTTTTCAGCACCGTATTCATAGAAAAAGTTCCCATCTTTATCAAGAAACTTTGTTGATAAAGGATTGACAAGTTTTGATTTGTCTAATTTTGGAGCGTCCTTCACCATAACAAAGAAAGCGGAAACGCCAGCTACAAGACCAACGATACCAAGAAGTAGACAACCTATAAGGAATTTTTTTAAAAAGGAGCCTTTTTTCTTTGGTTTTTTCTCTGTATTTGTTTCTTGCTTTTGATTTTTTACATGATTTCGTTCTGTACGAGAACGATAATTATCTGACATTATACTTTCTCCTACCTTTCATTCTCTCCCCAAAAGTCGAAAAAAGAGCCTTAGTGATGACTCTATCACGAAAAATAAACCGTGTCTAGTACACGGATATAATCAATCCGAGGGTGATAACCGCATGATAATAAAGATCCATGCTCTACTATTTCTTCTTTCGTAATCGATTTTCGTCCACCAGTATTTTGACGATTCCAAAATGCAATAATATGTTTTGCATCTAATAAATAAAGTTCATCAAAAAGTGTAAATTTAATAATAACAAATGCAATTCCATTATGAGCGATTACTTGCTTCATATGCTCAATTTGATGAAGGTGGAAGTTTTGAAGTGGAAAACTCGTTTTATTTTTTGTTTCTTTCGCTTCAAAATCGATGTATTTCCCTTTATATACACCGTTGTAATCTGTTGTAGAAGGTTGTTTAAAATACGCTTCTTTTACCACTGCAGCACTTCGAGCGGGGTAATCTACTTTTACAATTTGAAGAGGTGTAGGTTTTTTATGTACGCATGCAATATTATGGGTTAAGTAATATTCATTCGTTTCATTCAATTCCTCTTCAAGGGACATACCTCTATTACTATAAGTATGTTTTTTAATTGGTGTTTTATGAGGTTGTGAAGCTTGATTGTATCGTTTTCCATTTGGGTAACGAATGGTCATAGTGTGTCCACTCCCAACTTGCTAAGAATTACTTACAAAGGTGATTATAACAAAAAATGAAAAAAGATGTGACCTTTTTGAAGAAAGGTATGATGACTTATTCATGTTTACATGGAATGATTATGAAAAAATTAAACAATATCGTAAAAATACGGTCTGTACAGAGGAAGAAAAAACAATGGTTTACAACATGAAGAGGGAAATAGAAATAGCTAATATGGACAACATTTCTCGAACGCAGTGTTATCAAGAATATTATGTAAGAAATAGTGAAATTAGGTGGGCTTTTTTAGCGAGTATGGTCTCGAGAAATGCGGGATGGAATATGACTGATTTACAAGGGAGGTATTATGCTACTGTTTTACCTCAAACAGTAAAAAAACATTTATTTTTGACTTATGAAGAAGCGAATTGGATTATTTTTTTAGATGCATTTCCTCAGCTGTTGTTATATGAAGAAAGTAAGAGGAGGCAGGTGCCACTATTCCATTTGTTACAATATTTTAACGTATCCATTTTTATGGAAAAGGAATGGATATATTTTTGGGAGAAAAAAGATATAAATAGACTTATGATAGCGCTTATTATAAATGAACAAAATAAAATTCAAAAACCAGTTATTGAGAATGCATATTTTAAAAAACATGTATTCCATACAGCACTTTTTAAATTACAAGAAATGCTTCATATTAGTGCCGTTATATTCCCAACCGTTGAAGGGAAGATGTATGGTTTTTCAATTTATCAATTTGAAACGTTACAGAAGCGTATAGAACTAGGAAAGAAATTAGCAGCGTTACTGTTCCATCCGAATTACAAAAGTTTATTCCATAGGTTTGCATCGCAAACGATACACACAGGATCAAGAGCAGATTATGAATGTTATGTAAGAGAAGCTAGAAAATCTTGTACACCAGCTCTTAGAGAAGTTTATCCTGCTGTTGCACATGATGAAATAAGTATGAGAGATTGGTTTTGTAGAGATACGGAAATAAATGAACTATTTTTATCAGAAGAGTATAAGGGTGAAGTTGATATAACAGAATGGTATAAAAGAAAGAGGGAGCAAATCTATATTGCTTCCACCGTAAATCGTTTTGTTAAAAGGATAGATGAGTTCGTGATATAATAAAAAAGAAGTCCCGTCTTCATTTATGAAGACGGGACTTCTTAATGTGAAGTAACCCTGCTATGCGTGCTAAACATTTAATCTCAAAACGTAATGAATATAAGAGATTAAAGAAGTTTCACTTTATGTAGCAGGGAAGTTTGGACCATCTAATTTTGGGTTGCCAGTTTCGGGTTTATTTTGTTTATTTTGTTTTTTCTTTTTTTCGTTTTTGTTCTTTGCCATTTTCATGCACCTCCTTTTTGTATTGTTACCATTTCTATAAATGACATACAAAATGATTTCTTTGACGAATAACAACTAGTTTTGTCATGTGAGAAGGAGTGTGAAATCATTCGGCGAAATTACATGACAAAGGAAAAGCAAAGAAGGAGGCGTTTTGTATATGGCGATGGTTCAGAAGGAAGATGTAATGAAAACAATGGATCAAATGTTAAGTTCTCTCGATTTGCTGGAAATGAATATAGGGATTAGAATGAATCATGCATTAAAGGATAAGAGTGAAAAAATATGCAACAAGATAGAAATAACAGAAATGCATATTGAGCATATGGAAAATAAATTAGTGCATCACGAAGAAAAAGGGAATTGGGTGAAGGCATTTCAAAACGTCGTAGTGAGTGCATAATAAGGTGGGAATAAAATGAAGTATGAAGCATTAATACAGTCTTCGGAAAAACTTATGCAACATAATAATGAAGCAAATGTGAAAAAAAGAGAAATGATTGAATACGATTTTTATAAGGATATGAAACCGTTTGTAGATATGGTAGATGAGGAATTAAAAGTGTGGAAAGAATTAGCTTATGAATGGATTAAGGAAGAAAAACCAAAGTATATACATGTACAGCAAATTGATCAAGTGTACGATAATTTACAAACAAATGTGTTGCAATGTTTTGTAAATAAAGGAAAAGGTAAGCGATTCTTTGAAACGCATCAAGCCATTTCGTATACTTTGCAAAATATAATTGAGCAATGTAAGTAACAAGAGGGGAAACCCTCTTGTTTTTTATGCTTCTGTCATCGTTGTAGGCTTTGTTGCGCCGTTTATCTCTAATTCTTTTATTAATGTTCGGTAATCTGAAATACATATTTTTCCTTCGAGATACCAATGTCTCGCAAAGTCTAACAATTCATTTACATTCTCTGTGTAATACCCCTTTTTTTGAGAAAACGCTTGTTTTAAATCCCCTAATACCATGTTGATTCCTCCCCCATGAGAATCTTCTTCTTTTTTATCATAGCATGGAAGGGTTTTCTTTTATAATTTTTTAAAAATTTAAACTTCCGACAAAAATAGACAGATAATCCGTCACACAAATTATTTTACAAGTACATATTATATATGTAGAAACTTATGTGAAGGAGGAGAGAATGCATGTTTCAACAATCTAACGTATATCAGCAATCTAATCCATATGCACAGCAAAATATGTACCAATATAATACGGATACATATTTACGTTATAATATGTATCCTTTCGAGCCTCATTATGGAAATCAAAATTATTACCAGCCATTTGAAGTGTCGTTTATGAATCAACCGCAGCAACCTTATATGAACCAACAACCGCAACCTTATATGAATTCACAATACTATATGCCACCGCCATCTCCCTATAATCAACAAGCGATGTTTTATCCACCAAAACAACCGTACCCGACGCAAAATAAACAAAAGCAACAGCAACAACCAAGTCAATTTTCTAGTTTCGTTTCCCAATTTAAAAATTCAGATGGTAACTATGATGTAAATAAAATGATGAATACAGCTGGACAAATGATGAATGCAATGAATCAAGTAACAGGCATTGTAAAGCAAGTGGGAGGTTTTTTTGGTAAGTAATTTTGGAGGGTTGGCTATAAAAACATTGTATACGAAATAAAGGTCTAGACAAATTTCCTTAGAATAAATGGGTATATATAACAAGCGGCTTAACCTCTTTTCTCATATTGTAAAGTGTAATCAGATTTTTTTTATGAGAGAGGAGAGAAAAAACTATGCATCATTGTCATCCTTGCTTTGGAGGGCATAAGCCTACAGGACCTATTTGTACGACTGCTCCTGTCATTCATCCGACGAAACAATGCGTAACACATTCTTTTTCAACAACGGTGGTGCCACACATTTTCCCAACGCATACAACACATGTACACCATCAACAAATTAAAAACCAAAACTTCTTCCCACAAACAAACTCAAATGTAAATGTTGTAGACCCAATCGATCCAGGGTTCGGCGGATGTGGACCGTGTGGTCATGGACATCATCACCACGGTCATCAAATATCTCCATTTGGACCAGGGCCGAATGTATCACCGTTTGGACCAGGACCTAATGTATCACCATTTTTACCAAACAATGTATCACCAGTTGGACCAAATATTGGACCAAACGTTGGTGGAATATTTAAAAAGTAAATGATATGTTAGAACTAGCGAAATGCTAGTTCTTTTTTTGTAATTGGAGTGTTGATATGAAAGTTATTGCAGTAACAGGATATAAGCCATTTGAACTTGGAATATTTAAAAATGATCATCCAGGAGTAGAATGTATAAAAAAGGCGTTGCGTCGTAAATTAACTGCTTTTGTAGAAGATGGTTTAGAGTGGGTTATAATAAGTGGCCAGTTAGGTGTAGAATTATGGGCTGCTGAAGTTGTTTTTGAAATACAAGTAGAATATCCAGATTTAAAATTAGCGGTATTTACTCCATTTTTAGAACAAGAAGAGGGTTGGAAGGAAGATAACCGTGAATATTACGAGTTTATTCTCTCTCAAGCAGACCATGTTGATAGTATCACGAAACGTAAGTACGAAAGCCCAGAGCAATTTAAATTAAAAAATCAATTTTTTATTGAAAAAAGTGATGCGCTTTTAGCTGTATATGATGAAGAAAAACCAGGGAGTCCTAAATATATTGTAGAAGCAGCAAAGAAAAAAGGAGAAATAGAAAATTATCACAGTTATTTCATTCTTTTTTCCGATTTACAAGATATAATAGAAGAGGAACAGTGGAATAATGCTGAGTAATATGTAATATAGTACTCGTATATATGATTGACAAAAAGCATTGTTTCTGAAAAAATTTAGTTAATGAAAGTTTTGGCAAAAATTTGAGGTGAAGAAAATGATTTCGGATAAAATTAAATTAACGGCGAAAGATATTTTAGAAAAAGAATTTAAAACAGGTATGAGAGGTTATCAACAAGAAGAAGTAGACAAGTTTCTTGATATGATCATTAAAGATTATGAAGCTTTCCACAAGGAATTTGAGCAATTAAAGCAACAAAATGCTCGTTTAAAGCGTGAACTAGAAGAACAAAAGCTAGCAGCAACGCAAGTTGCGCAACAACCTGTACAAACACCAGTTGCGCAACCAGTATATAACAACACGAATACGGACATTTTAAAACGTCTATCGAATTTAGAAAAAGCTGTATTTGGAAGCAAGTTATACGAATAATTTCTGGTGATAAAAAGGTTAAAGCATTTTACATAGAAAAAAACATTGCAAAATCTTTTTGTTTCCACTATACTAATGGATGTCATAACGTTTGGGTAATCGCTGCAACGCCAACGTTGTAGAGGAAAGTCCATGCTCGCACGGCCTGAGATGGCTGTAGTGTTCGTGCCTAGCCAATTCATAAGCTAGGGTATTCTGGCTGTAAGGCTGGTTTAACGGCAGGGAAAAAACCTAAGTCCTTTCGGATATGGTTTGACTACCTTTAAAGTGCCACAGTGACGAAGTCCTTGAAGAAATGATAGGAGTGGAACGAGGTAAACCCCACGAGCGAGAAACCCAAATAATGGTAGGGGAATCTTTTCCAAGGAAATGAACGATGGGAAAGGACAGGTTGTATAACCTGTAGATAGATGATTGCCACCGGAGTACGAGGCGTGGGCCGTTTGCAGTACAAAGGAACAGAACATGGCTTACAGAACGTTATGAACCAACTATGAAATAACTCAGCTCTCCTTTGTTAGAGGAGGGCTTTTTATTTGTATGAAGTTATAAATGATGAGTTAAAATGGTTAATGAGAAAATTCTTCGTAAAATGTAATAATTAATAGGAGAAATAGCTATTAATTATTGTTTGAATATACATAAGAGGTGAATGCAAATGGGAAAAGTTACTTTAATCGCAACAGCGGCAATGGGTATTGAAGCTTTAGTTGCCCGAGAAGTTCGTGATCTAGGTTATGAATGCCAAGTAGAAAACAGCAAGGTAACATTTGAAGCAGATGAAAAGGCGATTTGTCGCACGAATTTATGGTTACGTACTGCGGACCGTGTGAAAATTAAAGTTGGCGAATTTAAAGCGACAACATTTGATGAGCTGTTTGAGAAAACGAAAGCATTAAACTGGGGAGATTATATTCCAGAGAACGGTGAGTTCCCTGTTATCGGTAAATCTTTAAAATCTGAGTTATTCAGTGTTTCGGATTGCCAACGTATCGTTAAAAAGGCTGTCGTTGAAAAATTAAAAACAACATATAAACGTACAACTTGGTTTGAAGAAGATGGCCCGTTATTCCGTATTGAGATTGCAATGTTAAAAGATATCGCAACATTAACAATCGATGCGAGCGGTGTTGGACTTCATAAACGTGGATATCGTGTGGATCAAGGGGAAGCTCCTTTAAAAGAAACATTAGCTGCGTCTTTAATTAAATTAACAAACTGGAAGCCAGATCGTCCTTTCGTGGATCCTTTCTGCGGATCAGGTACAATTCCGATTGAAGCAGCATTAATTGGACAAAATATCGCACCAGGTTTTAACCGTGGTTTTGCATCGGATGAGTGGGGCTGGGTTGGTAAACAAAACTGGCGTGAAGCTCGTCAAGAAGTAGAAGATTTAGCGAACTATGATCAACCATTGCAAATCATTGGATCAGATATTGATCATCGTATGATACGTGTTGCTCAAGATAATGCAGAAGAAGTAGGTTTAGGTGATTTAATTACATTTAAACAAATGCAAGTAAAAGATTTCACAACAAAAGAGGATTATGGCTATGTTGTAACGAATCCTCCATACGGAGAACGTTTAAGTGAAAAAGCACTTGTTGAACAACTGTATAAAGAAATGGGACAAGTATTCGGTCCATTAGACACATGGTCGACGTATGTATTAACAAGTTATGAAGCATTTGAGAAGTGCTACGGAAAAGATGCATCGAAGAAACGTAAACTGTTTAATGGATTTATCCGTACAGATTACTACCAATACTTCGGAAAACGTCCACCTCGTAATTCATAGTATAAAACTCCTTTAGCGCGCATATACTGGCTATTATGTAATGCGTAAAGGAGGAACTGATATGGATAGTTTCCAATTATCAATGATTCAAAAAGCTATTCACCGTACGTATGATGAGCTCGGAAAAGAAGTGGATAACGAAGGTGCGATTGTAGATGAAATACAAAAAGCACAAGAAGAATATTTGTTAGCTCTTTCGCATGAAACAGCGATAGATAAACGGTATTTAAAGTCATTAATATAGAAGAAAATTTTCCTTTTTCGAAAGGAAAATTTTTTTTCGTGTATTTCCATGTATTGCAACAGGGGAAAGTGGCTGCGCACATATGAGTAGCAGTTGCTATATCTTTTATAGAAAAACTTTTTGGTTGGAGGCTAAGGATGTTTACTGAGAAGAGATTACCATTTGAAGTAGGGAAACAAGACAATTTTTATGATAAGTTGAATGAGTGGATTGGAGATGTGTTTTACGACATCCTTCCGGAAAAAGGCTTTGAAGAGCGTGATGAACAAATTTTTATGGCGTTTCAATTAGAGCGTGCTTTCCAAGAAAAGAAAGTAATGTTCGCAGAAGCGGGTGTAGGAACCGGGAAAACAATTGTATATCTTCTATATGCAATTTGTTATGCACGTTATACTGGAAAGCCAGCGATTATCGCTTGTGCAGATGAAACATTAATTGAGCAGCTTGTGAAAGAAGAAGGGGACATTGCTAAATTATCTGAGGCATTAGGCTTATCGGTAGATGTAAGACTTGCGAAATCGATGGATAATTATTTATGTTTACGTAAACTTGAAGATGTTATGAGTGGACGAGCTCCAGAAGTAATTGAAGATGTATACTACGAATTACCGCAGTTTGTATTTGACCACGGTACGATGCAAAACTTTACTCACTATGGTGACCGAAAAGAATTTCCGCTTTTAAATGACGAGGAATGGTCAAAAGTAAATTGGGATTACTTCCAAGATTGCTTCACTTGTGATTCTCGACATCGTTGTGGGCAAACTCTATCACGTGAACATTATCGTAAAGCAGCAGATTTAATTATTTGCTCTCAAGATTTCTATATGGATCATATTTGGACGTATGATGCTCGTAAGCGTGAAGGACAAATTCCGTTATTACCAGAAAGTAGTTGCGTTGTATTCGATGAAGGACATCTTGTAGAGTATGCAGCTCAAAAAGCTTTAACATATCGTTTAAAGCAAACGATGATGGAGCAACTTTTAACGAGATTATTACAAAATGATATTCGCGAGGAGTTTGCACATTTAGTAGAAGAAACAATTTGGCAAACAGAGCGATTCTTTGATGTGTTACAAGAAAATAAAAAGGAAATTGCCGGTTCTGATCGTTTAGAGATTACTGTGACAGAAAAAGTAACTGCCGAAGCGAAGCGACTTTATGCAAAAATTGGTGAAGTTGGTGATGCATTAGTATTTGAAAGTGAAATGCATACAGTAAACACGTATGATTTAAATATCGTTGATGAACATTTAGATGTATTAGAGCACTCGCTGCGTCTATTTATGCACGAGAAAAATGTAATTACATGGGGTGAAGAAGGTGATGGAGCCTTCACGTTAGTAATTATGCCGCGTGCAGTTGAAGAAGTATTACAAGAGAAAGTATTCTCGAAGAAAATCCCGTATATTTTCTCTTCTGCTACATTATCTAACAACGATTCATTTGCATTTACAGCAAATAGCCTAGGGGTAAAAGATTACTTATCATTCTCAGTTGCCTCACCGTTTGATTACGAAGAGCAAATGGCAGTAAACTTACTATCGCATACGAAAGAAAATGAATGGGAAAGAAAGTGTCAATATACACTTGAAAATATACAAAAAACAAATGGACGTACACTTGTATTATTCCGTACAACACAAGAGCTTGCAGCGTTTAAAGAATATGTAAGTAAAGAACAAATGTCAGTTCCGTTCTTATATGAAGGGGACCAAGAAATTAGTCAGCTCGTTTCTCGTTTCCAAAATGAAGAAGAGACTGTACTTTGTGCCGTTCATTTATGGGAAGGTTTAGATATTCCTGGTTCATCATTATCACATGTTATTATTTGGTCATTACCATTCCCTCCAAACGATCCTGTGTTTGAAGCGAAGCGTAAACACGTAAATGACCCATTCTGGGATGTAGATGTACCATATATGATTTTACGTCTTCGTCAAGGGATTGGCCGTTTAATTCGTACGAGCGACGATAAAGGTGCTATATCAATCTTCTTATCTGATACAGAAGATGAGAAAGTGGTAGAAGCGGTGAAAAACGTACTACCAGTAGAAGGTAAAGAATTATAAGGAGAAAGCTTGGCGCTTGCCAAGCTTCTTTTCTATTATAAAAGGAATTTGGATTTTCGTGTCGAATTAAGTTTGAGGTAGAAAAAGGAGGTTTTTATAGGATGACAGTAGCTACATATGAAGTGGAAAAACAATTTTTAACATATGTGAAGAAGATACAGAATTATGGAGAAGCATTAAGCTTAATGTTTTGGGACTTGAGAACAGGTGCGCCTAAAAAAGGTGTAGATCAGCGTTCAGAAGTAATTGGCATGCTTTCATCAGAAGTATTTGCTATGTCGACTTCAGATGAGATGGGGAACTATTTAACAGAGCTTGAAGCTTTAATAAGTGAAGACAAACTTTCTGAAACGACGAAGAAAATGGTGGAAGAGTGTCGTAAAGAATATGATAGAAATAAGAAAATTCCACAAATGGAATACGAAGCCTATGTGAAATTAGAAGCGAAAGCGGAAAGTGTGTGGGAAGAAGCTCGCGAAAAATCTGATTTCGAAATGTTCCGTCCGTATTTAGAACAAATCGTTGAATTTAAAAAGAAGTTCATTACATATTGGGGTTACGAAACATATAAATATAATACATTATTAGATATGTATGAGCCGGGTATTACGGTAGAAGTATTAGACCACGTATTTGGTCAACTTCGTGAGCGTATCGTACCGCTCGTAAAAGAAATATCGGAGTCGCAAAAGAGATTAAAGACAAGTGCTTTATCGGAACATTTTTCAAAAGAAAAACAAAAAAACTTTACATTAGAGCTATTAAAGCAATTAAATTATGATTTTGAAGCAGGTCGTCTTGATGAAACGGTACATCCATTCGAGATCACATTAAATAGAGGGGATGTTCGTATTACGACACGCTATGACGAAAAAGATTTCCGTATGGCTGTGTTTGGCACAATTCATGAATGTGGTCATGCTGTATATGAACAAAATATTGCAGAGAAATTTGAAGGTACACCGCTATGTAGTGGAACATCTATGGGTATTCATGAGTCACAATCATTATTCTTTGAGAACTTTATCGGTCGTAATAAATCATTCTGGAAGAAAAATTATGATTTATTAAAAGAGTATAGCGATGGTCAATTCAATGATTTATCAGTAGATGAGTTTTACGATGCGATTAATGAATCGAAGCCGTCGTTTATTCGTATAGAAGCAGATGAGCTTACATATCCGCTTCACGTCATGGTTCGTTATGAACTTGAGAAAGAATTATTTGATGGTACATTACAAGTGAAGGATTTACCAGCCGCTTGGAATGATAAGATGGAAGCATATTTAGGGATTCGCCCGGCTAACGATGCACAAGGCGTATTACAAGATGTTCACTGGGCTGGTGGTTCATTTGGATACTTCCCATCTTATGCGCTTGGCTATATGTATGCAGCGCAATTTAAGCAAAGAATGTTAAAAGACATTCCGAACTTTGATGCATTATTAGAAGAAGGAAACGTAACACCAATTCGTGAATGGTTAACAGAAAATATTCACCAATACGGTAAAACGAAAAAGCCACTTGAAATTTTAGAAGATGTAACAGGTGAAGGATTAAATGCAAATTACTTAGCAGATTATTTAGAAGCGAAGTATAAAGAAATTTACGAGTTATAAAAAGAGCTGCTTACTTGCAGCTCTTTTTTTAAAGGGGGGAGAAAAATGGATTATACATATACAGTAATGACGCAAGAAGAAGCAGAAGAAATT
This sequence comes from Bacillus cereus group sp. BcHK124, assembly GCF_027712065.1. Classification (NCBI taxonomy): domain Bacteria; kingdom Bacillati; phylum Bacillota; class Bacilli; order Caryophanales; family Bacillaceae; genus Bacillus; species Bacillus cereus group sp. BcHK124. The sequence goes on along the minus strand of NZ_JAQFPJ010000005.1, from coordinate 139,275 downwards.
GCATACAACTGGCATTATGAAGGGGAATATTCCTTTTATGATATAGAGGCAGATGAAGAAGATTTAACTGAATTTTTACATGATGAGAGTAGGGGGGATCATACCTTTTCTGTGAAGGAAAATGGCACTCTCATTGGTTATTTTACTGTTTGTAAAATAAATGATGGGACGGTTGATATAGGTCTTGGAATGAAACCTAATATAACAGGAAATGGGTTTGGATTACAGTTCATAAACGCTATACTAGCTTTTAGTAAAGAAAAATATGGATGCAAGTATATAACACTATCAGTAGCTACATTTAATAAGAGAGCAATTAAAGTGTATAAAAGGGCAGGATTTGAAGCAGTTGGAACGTTTATACAGAAGACAAATGGTAGTTGTTTTGAGTTTTTGAAAATGAATTATATATGTAAAAATGATTAAAAACAGAAGAATCTCCTCTGTTTTTTATTTTGATGCAGAAATAAATAATATTTTTTGTAATTGGGTGCTTTGAATTTTTGATAGAGGATGTGTATGATTGAATTTCAGTAGTAAATGTGAAGTTTAGTCAGGAGAGGTAGAATGGTTACAATTAAAACGAAAAATGAAATAGATGTAATGCATGAATCTGGAAAGTTACTTGCTTCATGTCATAGAGAAATTGCGAAAATAATGAAACCAGGTATTACAACAAAAGAAATTAATACGTTTGTGGAAGCATATTTAGAACGGCATGGTGCAACGTCTGAGCAGAAAGGGTACAACGGATATCCATATGCGATATGTGCATCTGTAAATGATGAAATGTGTCATGCGTTTCCGGCCGATGTTCCTTTAACTGAGGGTGATATTGTAACAATTGACATGGTAGTAAACTTAAATGGTGGTCTTTCAGATTCTGCTTGGACTTATAGAGTTGGAAAAGTTTCTGATGAAGCAGAAAAGTTGTTACTAGTAGCTGAGAATGCTTTGTATAAAGGCATTGATCAGGCGATAATTGGTAATCATGTAGGAGATATTGGTTATGCGATTGAAAGTTATGTAGCAAGTGAAGGTTTTTCTGTCGCAAGGGACTTTACGGGACATGGAATTGGTAAAGAGATTCATGAAGAACCAGCAATTTTTCATTTTGGTAAGCCGGGACAAGGGCCTGAGTTACAAGAGGGAATGGTAATTACGATTGAGCCAATTGTCAATGTAGGTATGCGATATTCGAAAGTAGATTTAAATGGATGGACTGCGAAAACGATGGATGGGAAATTATCAGCTCAATATGAGCATACAATTGCGATTACAGAAGATGGACCGATCATTTTAACGAAGTTGTAATTTGGAATGAAAGAGTTTACAAAACTCGAACAAAAATGATGATTTTATAAAATTTGTCCGTGTTTTATTAATAAAAGCTTTTCAAAGTATAAAAAGTACGTTATAATCCTTCTATAAAATAAATAGTTAGCTACACTCATATAATCGCGGGGATATGGCCTGCAAGTTTCTACCGAAGTACCGTAAATACTTTGACTATGAGTGAGGACGAATATATTTGCTTGTTTAGCATTCTTTTTTTGCGAAACTCCAAAAGCGCGTCTCTCACTTGTAACGAGTGGTGGCGGCTTTTGGAGTTTTTTTATTGCATAAGAGGGGGAACAAACATGAAAGTATTACAAGAAAAGATTTTGAACGAAGGAAAGGTTTTATCTGGTGACGTATTAAAGGTAGATGCTTTTTTAAATCATCAAATTGATCCAGTACTTATGCAAGAAATCGGAAAAGAATTTGCTAAACGTTTTAAAGAAGAGAACATTACAAAAATCGTGACGATTGAATCTTCAGGTATTGCACCAGCGGTTATGGCTGCATTAGAACTTGGTGTAAAAGTAATTTTTGCTAGAAAGCGTAAATCGTTAACGTTACAAGATAATATGTATGTGGCAAACGTATATTCATTTACGAAACAAGAAACGAATGAAATTTCATTATCTCGAAATCATATCGATGAAAGTGATCGCGTTTTAATTATTGATGACTTTTTAGCAAACGGTCAGGCTGCTTTAGGTTTAATGAGTTTAGTAGAGCAAGCCGGAGCAAGTATTGCAGGTATTGGTATTGTTATTGAAAAAGCATTTCAAGATGGAGGAAAGAAGCTTCGTGAACAAGGAGTTCGTGTTGAATCACTAGCAGAAATTGCATCACTTGATAACGGCACAGTTACATTTGTACAGCATGAAACTGCGGAGGTGAAATAAGCGATGAAGCAACATCCATTTAAAATCGCATCACTTGGTATGCAGCATATGCTTGCAATGTATGCTGGTGCAATTATCGTTCCGCTTATTGTGGGCGGCGGACTTGGTTTAAATCAAAAAGAGTTAACGTACTTAGTCTCAATTGATTTATTAATGTGCGGCGTTGCGACAATTTTACAAGCATTATCAAATCGCTTTTTCGGTATTGGACTTCCAGTTGTACTTGGTTGTACATTTACAGCGGTTGGCCCGATGATTGCAATCGGGAAACAATACGGCGTATCCTCTATTTATGGAGCGATTATTGCTGCGGGGTTATTCGTTGTTATTTTTGCGAAATTATTTGGAAAGCTTGTAAAGCTGTTTCCCCCTGTTGTAACAGGATCTGTCGTTACCGTAATTGGAGTTACACTTGTTCCTGCCGCTATTAATGATATGGCTGGTGGAGTAGGAAGTAAAGATTTTGGTAGTCTTGAAAATTTAGCATTAGCATTTGGTGTGTTACTATTTATTATCATTATGTATCGTTTCTTTGACGGATTTATTCGTTCAATCTCTATTTTACTAGGTCTATTGTTCGGTACAATCGTTGCAGCATTTATGGGGAAAGTAAGCTTGCAAGCGGTTGGAGAAGCGGATTGGTTCCATGGTATCCAGCCATTTTATTTCGGTACACCAACATTTGAATTAACGCCAATTATTACGATGATTCTCGTTGCTTGCGTAGGGATTGTAGAAGCGACAGGCGTTTACTTTGCATTATCTGATATTTGCAATAAAAAGATTGGTGAAAAAGAATTAACAAAAGGTTATCGTGCAGAAGGATTAGCGATGGTGTTAGGTGGTATTTTCAACGCTTTTCCGTATACAACATACTCTCAAAACGTAGGGCTTGTTCAATTAACTGGAGTAAGAAATCGCGTGATTATTTACACGTGTGGTGGTATGTTAATCGTTCTTGGGTTCATTCCAAAAATCGCCGCTATTACAACAATCATTCCGAAATCAGTACTTGGCGGTGCGATGTTAGCGATGTTCGGTATGGTAATGGCATATGGTATTAAAATGTTAAGTAGCGTTGATTTTGGAAGACAAGAAAACTTATTAATCGTTGCATGTTCTGTCGGAATTGGACTAGGAGTTACTGTCGTTCCTACATTATTCTCACAACTTCCAGAAAGCATTCGTATTTTAACAGATAACGGAATCGTACTTGGAAGTGCGTCAGCAGTCCTTTTAAATATCGTATTTAATATGGTGCCGCAGCGTAAAGTGAAAGTAAAGGATGAACCAGTTCCGATACAAAGTGCGGTAAGAGAAGCGTAAAATTGATAAAAGGTTCAAATCGCATGCGATTTGAACCTTTTATTTTTGTGTTGCTTACGAGACCTTGCTTTTCTTTTTAAGTGGCATCATCTTTCCGTACGTACCAAGGCGCCATATATACTCAAGTGGCCCGTATTGGTAACGTGACAGCCACCAGCGGCTAATAAAGATTTGCAGCGTGTAGAAACCGATGCAAAATAGTGGTCCTACCCATAATGGAGCAAGATAATCATTTTTGAACAATATTCCGAATACAAGCAACGTAACAATTGTATGCGAGATATAATTTGTTAATGCCATTCGACCAACGTACTGGAACGGACGTAATATCTTTTGCCATTTTTCTTTTTGTAATAAACGCATGAGCGTGAAAATGTAGAATATGAATAATGTCTTTCCGCTTATCATCGTAATACCCATAAGTGAAAATGGTGTGTATGGTTGATTGTTCATAAAGAAGTAAACCATAATAAACCACATCGGTAATGTTAAAATGAACATAATGATTTGCCATTTTTTAAGTTTTGGATCTAATTCCTTAGCACGGCGGAAAATGTCTTTTTTACCGGCATATAATCCGAGTAAAAACAATCCTAGTGTTTCAGGAAGCATAATAAGACTGTTACTAATTGCTTCAGAATAGAAAGAATGGAATCGGTCTGTGATTTGTAAGCCCCAGTTTTCTAACGGCATAATTGCTGTGGAAAGGCCTAATTCCTCTACTGGCACGATTAACATGAGAAGAGAACCTAATAATGAGAACAGTTGCATGAAACTTAATAGTACAATTGACCAAATTAAAATAGTTCGTGGCTCTCTCTTATAAAATAAAAATAAGAAAAAACCAGTAATTGCATAAGTATGTAAAATGTCTCCGTCCCATAAAAGAACGTAATGTAAGAAACCAAATAATAATAAAATAAGTAAGCGACGAACAAATAAAGTTTTTGGTCGATCTGTTTTCGCTTCAGCACGAGTCATAAAAATGTAAAATCCTAGGCCGAATAAAAACGAAAAGATAGTATAAAACTTTGTTTGAATAAACATATCGTAAAATAGGCGAATGTAGCTGTCTATCCCTTCGTAAATTCCTGTAATATCACGTGAGTCAATCCCGGCGATAACAGGCCAGTTAACAAGAAAAATACCAAGTACAGCTATTCCTCTAATAATATCGATGGAGTGTATCCTCTCGCCTTGTGAAATATTTTGTGTCATTATTTTCCTCCTTGTTAAGTAATTCCCTTTTATTATACAAAATGTAAGATGGAGGGTATAGGGTGGATTTCCATTTTTTTTAACTATTAAGTTATGTAAGATGAGATATAATAAGAGTGCACAACAAGTTTTACCTTTTTTCAAAACAGGCAGTGAAGCTCCTTCTTATAAGGGGCTTTCTTTATGAAAAAGTGTTGATAATGATTCTCTTTAATGATAAAATGTATTCAAAAGTGATAATCATTATCAAAAAAGGTTGGTGCATGAGTATGGTATATGCATTAGTAGCAGGTACAGTCGCTGTATATGCAGTTATTGCAAAGTATGTTTTAAATGGAGTAGGAACAGCAAAATGAGTGATATTACATAAAATCCCTTTCATTTGTAAAAAGAATGAAAGGGATTTTTTATTTTTAATGAGAATATGCTGAAAATTTAGTATGATAGTAAAGTGAAAAGATAATCAATGAGTAGGTGCATTTCTCACTGGTTATTGGCTTGCAAATAGCATATACATCTTGGATAAAGGGGAACAAGGGGATGACAAACATAGTACAGACAAACGGTATGAAAAAACTTGTTTGTTTTTATGAAGAGTGGCAAAAACACGGCGATGCAGAGAATAGCTTAAAGTTGTTTGAAGTAATTCAAAAATATAAACGAGAGCAGCTTATGATAGCATTCTGCGGTCACTTCTCAGCAGGGAAATCAACGATGATGAATCATCTATATAAAGCGCAGTTGTTACCGACAAGTCCAATTCCGACAAGCGCTAACGTCGTTAAAATTGAAAAGGGATTTGATCGTGTTGTTGTAACGATTAAATCTGGAGAGCAGTACGAATATGACGGTGCATATTCAGCAGAAGAATTAAAACAAATTTGTAAAGATGGCGATGAAGTAATTGGTGTTCATATTTATCGGAATGATGCGCCAATTCCTGAAGGTGTTATGTTAGTTGATACACCAGGGATTGATTCAACAGATGATGCCCATCAACTAGCGACAGAATCAACGCTGCATCTAGCAGACGTGATTTTTTATATGATGGATTATAATCACGTCCAATCGGAAGTGAATTTACAATTTGTTAAAGAATTGAAACAACGTAATAAAACGGTTTATCTCGTTGTAAATCAAATAGATAAACATAAAGAAAATGAATTATCGTTTGCGGATTATAGAGATAGTGTAAAACAATCATTCTCTAACTGGGATATTGAAGTAGATGGAGTTTATTATACATCATTACGAATGATGAACCATCCACATAATGAAATTGAAAACCTAGAAACGTTAATTACTTCTATTATGAAAGAAAAAGAGCAGTATGTAAGAGATGGAATGGAGCGAGAAACAGAATATTTAATGGGGGAACATTTCTCGTTTATTCTTTCTGAAAATGAAAAAGCTCTTTTGAAATATGAGGAAGAGTTAGCATCACCGCTTTCCATTTCAGAAATAGTTGAAAAGAAAGAAGAGCTAACGGAAATGAAACATCGCGAGGCTAATAAAGAGTCTCAAATGAGAAATGAATTTATAAAAGGTTTACAAGCTATATTAGATAACGCGTATTTAATGCCATTTGAAATGAGAGAATTGGCAAATGCGTACTTAGAAACGAAATTAACAAAATTTAAAGTTGGTTTGCTATTTGCGAAAGGAAAGACTGAGCAAGAAAAACAGAGACGTTTAGATGCTTTTTATGCTGCTTTGCAAAAGACTGTCGAAACGCAACTTGATTTTCATGTGAAAGAATTTATTGTTGCCTTCTTAAAAGAAGAAGGGTTGTTTACAGAAGAGATTGGGAAAGACATATATGCTTTAGAAATTGCTTTTGGACCAGAAATGTTAGCGGAAGTAATTAAACAAGGTGCAGGTTTCACAGGTGATTACTTACTTCTTTATACAGCGGATGTAGCGAATGAATTAAAGAAACGTTATTTTACAAAAGCACAGCAAATTTTTGATAAAAGTGCAGTCGTTTTAAAGCAAAAGGTAAAAGAAGCAGTTGATCGTGTTGAAGAAGAGATTGAAACATATACGATGTTGCAAACTGCGAAAGAAACACAATTGCAATACAGTAACAATTTGGAGGCATATGAAGGCTATTTACAAAATATTTGGCATGATCGTGTTGCTACACCAGAAGGATTGCAAGTAGAGGAAATATTGCAAAGTAAAAAACAAATTGTTAGTGAGAAATTCACACTACAAGAGCAGGAAATTGTAAATGATAACGTAGCGGCTCGTGAGGAAGAGATAAAAGGAACGGCAGCTTTAAATATTCAGCGTATATTAGAGAAAGTGAAGAAAGCTGAAACGATATTAGAGCCATTGCCAGCGCTAAAACATGTACAGCAAGAGGTAATAGAAAAAAGGCGCCGTGTGGAAACGAAACAATTTACAGTGGCATTATTTGGAGCTTTTAGTGCTGGGAAATCATCATTTGCCAATGCATTGCTTGGTGAAAAAGTACTTCCTGTGTCACCAAATCCGACGACGGCAACGATTAATCAAATTTTGCCAGTTACAGAGGAAAAACCACACGGAACAGTAATGGTTCAATTTAAATCAAAGCAAGCCTTATTAGAAGATATGAAAGCTGTTTATAAGCTGTTTCATTATGAGATTACTACGTTAGATGAAGCGTTAGCACAGATTGATAAAGTTATGAAATACCCTTCACCAACTGGAAAGCAAAAAACAACATTTAGCTTTTTACGAGCGGTACAAAAAGGGTATGATACGGTTTCTGCGCATTTAGGTGAGCAAGTACAAGTTACATTAGATGAGTTTTCTGATTATGTAGCGAATGAAGAAAAATCTTGTTTTGTTGAGTACATGGAGCTTTATTATGATTGTGCATTAACAAGGCAAGGAGTAGCGCTTGTAGACACACCTGGAGCGGATTCTATTAACGCCCGCCATACAGACGTTGCGTTCCAGTATATTAAAAACGCAGATGCTATTTTATTTGTCACGTATTATAATCACGTGTTCTCTCGTGCTGACCGTGAATTTTTAATTCAGCTTGGTCGTGTAAAGGATACTTTTGCTCTTGATAAAATGTTCTTCTTAATTAATGCGGCCGATTTAGCAGAGTCTGAAGAAGAGCTTGAAATGGTAAAAGGTTATATCGCAGATCAGCTACTGCAATACGGTATTAGGAATCCGCGTTTATTTGCAATTTCAAGTTTATGTGCGCTTGAAGAGAAACAAGGGAAAAATATTGAAAAAGAGAAGTACGGTATTTTACAAAACTCTGGGATTGCTAAGTTCGAGGAATCATTTACATCCTTTATGATGAGAGATTTAATGCTCGTATCTGTTCATGCTTTATATGGTGCATTGCAAGGGGCAGATCAGCTGTTAGTAAATATGATAAATGGTGCAAAGCAGGGGAATGAAGAGAAAGAGAAGCAAACGAAAAAATATGAAGCAGAGCGTGATCAACTACTTCATATTATTTCATCATATAGTGTGCTTGCTGAAGAACAGGCGATGCAAAATGAAGTGAAAGAATTGCTTTATTACGTGCAACAACGTCTATTCCTACGCTATAACGATGTGTTTACTGAATTTATTAATCCAGCATCGCTTCGAACGGATGGAAATGTGAAAGTGCAGTTGCAGCAGTGTGTTATGGAATTAGTAGCATTTATTCAGCATGATTTATTACAAGAAATGCGTGCGACATCATTACGCCTTGAAAAATGGATAGATGAAGCGATGAAGCGTGCAAAGAATGAAATTGTGGTGAACTGTAAAGTAGAAAATGAATCAATTTCTATGAATGGAACAGTGGAATATGAATATAAAGATATTACACATAAAGAACCGTTCCCTTCAGTTGAAATAAAAGATTTCAAAAAAGCATTGGCACACTTTAAAAACGAGAAAAGCTTTTTTGAAAAGAATGACAAAGCCTTTATGCAAGAAGACGCTAAATCTGTATTAGAACCTCTCGTATCAAACTATGTAGCTGATGAAAAAGATTTATTTGTTCATCATTATAAGCAAGAGTGGGATTTGAAATGGAACTTATTCCAAAAAGTGATGCAGCAAGATGTGATGAATTATTATGAAAGTGTATTATTTGCATTGGCTGAAACAATTGATGTATCACTATATGAACAAAGTAAAGAACAATTGCAAAAGCAATTAGTAGAGATTGAAAAAGAAATGTATGTGATGTAGTCGTTATGAGAAAAAGATTCGTTCGATTTTCTTTTGTAGTACAGTATCTAAAGATTTGACAAACCCAGCAAATTCATCGGTAGAAATCATATGAGTAAGAACGAGTCGTCTGCCGTCTGGTGTTTCACCGCATAAGACGAACGAAGAAAATTCATATGTTTTGTTTTCTACTACTAATTTTGGATAGGAATACGTGTCGCTCTTCTTCTTCTTTCCATCAATAGAGATGACGTTGCATTTTTTCTCATTGTTGTCCATGGTGAATCCCTCCTTTCTATTACTTATGGTAGACAAGGAGGGTTTAGAACAATAGAGAAGGGGGAATTTTTTATGACTGTTGTAATAGAACGTATTTCAAAAGAAGCTATACCGAAGTCTTTATTACTACTTGCCGATCCAAGTGAACAGCAAATTGGTGCATATGTACAAAGAGGATTAACATACGTAGCTAAGCAAGAGGATAATGTAATCGGTGTATATGTGATTTTGGAAACAAGGCCGAAGACGATGGAAATTATGAATATTGCGGTTGTAGAGCATTTGCAAGGAAAAGGCATTGGAAAGAAGCTAGTAAGTCATGCTATAGAAACTGCTAAAGGATATGGTATGTCAAAACTTGAAGTTGGTACAGGCAATTCTAGTGTTTCACAACTTGCTTTATATCAAAAATGTGGATTTCGTATTTTTTCTATTGATTTTGATTACTTTTCGAAGCATTATGAAGAAGAGATTATTGAAAATGGGATTGTATGCCGTGATATGATTCGGCTTGCAATGGAATTAAATCAGAACGTATAACTTATTTAGGGGGAAGAGAAGATGGAAGTACATAAAGCAATTACAGCACATTCTCGTAAACAAAATGAAAGTGTAAAAGCATGTTTACAATTAGATGCGCAGCGTGAAGCAGCTATTGAAGCAGCCGTATCTCTTGCGTCAAATGGGAAAGAATTTTCGGTTGATGTCATTAATGTTGTAACGAAGCAAATTAATGCTCTTGCAAAAAATGGTGTTACACTAGAGCGTAAATATGTTACAAAAGAAATGGTTATGGAGTATGTAAGTCGTTTGAAAGAGAAAGAAGGTCGTTAAAGATGTTAGTTACAGTCGAATGGTTACGTGAGCATATAGAAGATGAGAACGTCCGTATAATCGATTGTCGTTTTGATTTAGCGAATCCTAATTGGGGTAGAGAAAAGTATGAGGAAGAACATATTCCTCATGCATTATATTTTGATTTGAATGTAGATTTATCAAGTCCTATAACAGAACATGGTGGTCGCCACCCGTTACCGAATATTGAGGAGTTTGCAGACAAGCTTTCGCAAGCTGGTATTGATGAACATACGAAAGTGATTGCATATGACAGTGAAGCGGGTGCAAATGCTTCTCGTCTTTGGTGGTTATTAAATTATGTAGGACATGAGAAAGTATATATATTAGATGGCGGATTTCCAGCATGGAAAGAGAATGGACTACCGGTAACAACGGAAATTTCTGTTACTAAACGAAAAGCATTCAAAGCAAATGTACAAAATCATATGCTTGTAACGATGGAAACGGTGAGAGAGAATATTTATGCAGGTGCAGATGTTACGTTAATTGATTCTAGAGAGCCAAAACGTTATGCTGGTGTAGAGGAACTTGTTGATCCGAAAGCAGGACACATTCCAACAGCAGTAAATTATTTTTGGAAGGATGGAATGCTGCAATCAGGACAATTTAAGAATGAAGCTCAGCAACAAGAACGATTCCAAAATCTTTCGAAAGATAAGGAAACAATTGTATATTGTGGTTCTGGTGTTACAGCATGTCCAAATATCGTTGCATTGAAATTAGCTGGATTTCAGAATGTTAAATTGTATGCAGGTAGCTGGAGTGATTGGATTTCTTATCCAGAAAATCAAATTGCAAAAGAAGAAGATTAATCACTTGCATGCAAAAATAATTTGTATTAAAATAAGGTCACAAGCAAGAGATTGCTCGAAAAACTTTGTATTTTACACATTGGAAACAATGTGATAATATAACGACAAGTAAATAATACATCCTGCGGTGTACGTAACTTATTTATGTCTAAAACCGATGTTAGTTATACGGAAGCTCAATATTTAGCGACCATCATCAAGCCTTCCTTGTGGAGGAAGATGTACGGTAACTGTGAGGGCATCCACCTGCGAGTAGCGGGTTTTTGGACATTTACGAGGAGCGGCACGTGCGGGGGTCTTATTTCAACTAACATTATATAAAATTCCTACGGTGTACGTAGCTTATGCATGTCTTAAACCAATAAGTTTAATATGGAAGTTCAATATTTAAATGTAGCTAACATGCCATCTTTTTAAGAAGGAAGTTACAAACATTTGTGAGAGCATCCACCTGTGAGAGCAGGTTTATGGACATCTAGAGAGAACGGCATATGTGGGGCTAAATAAAAACCTTACGTTTTATACGTAAGGTTTTTTTGTTGCATACATATATCCATGTTATCTGGATTCACCGGTGAAGTTTCCGTAATAAATATAGCACTTTCTGTCTTTATTATATCTAGGTTAGTTTGTTATACCTTTCGAAAAAAATGTAGGCTCCTGTTGACATCTATTTTAAATAAGAGTAACATTTTCTATGTAATAAAAATAAGTCTCTGTTAGGTGAGGCTCCTGTATAGAGAAATGCTACTGCCCAAAAATGTCGAGAGACGCCAATGGGTCAACAGGAATGATCGAATTAAGGTTTTTCTTAACGTAGCTGGTAATGTACCTATGCTATACAGTGCTAAAACTCGGCGAGGGAGAGGTCCGTAGATTTCTAATTGTATTAGGAATCGTTTATTTGTGTATGTCATGGCCTTTACTCTTTTCGGAGTAAAGGTCTTTTTGTTGCAAAGCTATGAGTAATTTCATAGTATAAACTATAAAATAAAACGAGGAGGTGAGGAGCATGTCAAATTCTGACTCGGTTCCGTTACCCATATACTTCAAATCAAAAATATATGATGTAGGCAGGAAACGACTTGTTCCTCCCTTTATATTTATCATCATGTAGCGTTTATATGTATGTTTAAGCGCTAAATACTTTCACAGTAAAGTAGATAAATTGAGAAACAAAGCGTTTCTTCCTACGTTGTAAAGGAGGAGACGATAATATGTTATATGCAAACAAAACTGTGGGTAACACGTCATATAAATTAAGTAAAAAATCAATGAAAGAACAAACATTGCTTCAAAAAAATAAAGATTTATTAATTGAAATCGCAACGAGAGATGTAAAATCTGTATTTGCGTATTTTAAAACAACAAGAGATGGATTATCTATGAAAGAGGCACAAAAACGTATTCAAGTATACGGCCGAAATGAATTAACTTCAAAAAGAGCTCGTATTGCGGAAGTAATGATGAAGCTAAGTGGAATGATCCCAGGTTTTTCAAAACAACATGTGAGAGATGGATTACAATGTGAAAAGATTACTGTGTCTCGAGTAGAATGTTCTAGTGTAACAGGTTTAAATGGTGAATTAAAAATGATGGATTTGCCAGTACAAGAGCTTGTTCCTGGGGATATAATTTTCCTTTCAGAAGGTGACACAGTACCAGCAGATGTACGTATCATTTATGCAAATGATTTATTAGTAAATGAATCTGTACTAACAGGAAATGATGCGAGTATTGAGAAGTTTGAAAGCTGCTATCATCTTGAGCGCAAACGATTTATTCCTTTAAAAAGAATGAAAGACTATAATCCACTTGAACTTGAAAATGTATGTTTCAAAGGAACGTATATTGTTGGTGGAAATGCGAAAGCTGTAGTAGTTTCAACTGGGAAAAATACGTATACAGGGATTCTTCATACTTGTTGTAGTAGAACGTCTTAATGTGTAAATGATGCTAAATATACAAAAACAATGTATAATAGACAAAGTTGAAAAACGTAGAATGGTAATCTATTTATATAACCTTACGTGATGACGTGAGGTTATTATTTTTTTGGTAGGAGAGGAATTATGAAAAAAGTATTATTAGTTGATGGTATGGCACTATTATTTCGTGCTTTTTATGCAACAAGTGTCTATGGACAGTTTATGAAACGACAAGATGGTACCCCTACAAATGGGATTCATGGTTATATGAAACATTTATTAACGGCAATGCAAGCAATTGAACCGACACATATCGTAACATGCTGGGATATGGGAAGTACAACATTTAGAACAGAATCGTTCTCAAATTATAAAGCAAATCGTGCAGCGCCGCCTGAAGAATTAATTCCGCAATTTGATCTAGTGCAAGAAATGACTGCAAAATTATCTGTTCCAGTTATCGGTCTGAAAGGGTATGAAGCGGATGATTGTATCGGTACACTAGCAAAACAATATTGCAATGAAGCGGAAGTTTATATTTTAACAGGTGATACGGATTTACTTCAGCTTGTTGATAAAAACGTTACAGTTATGCTTCTGCGCAAAGGAATTGGAAATTACGAGTATTACACACCGGAGAAAATTATGGAAGAAAAAGGTGTAGAACCGTGGCAAATTGTTCATGCGAAAGCTTTTATGGGAGATACAAGTGATAATTATCCAGGTGTAAAAGGGATTGGTGAAAAAACAGCGTATAAGCTTATTCAAGAACACGGAACAGTATCAGCTGTACTAGAAAACATAACATCATTAACGAAAGCGCAACGTACGAAGATTGAAAGTGATTTAGAGAATTTAAATATTTCATTACAATTGGCACAAATTCATTGTGAAGTTCCTATTTCATGTTCACTAGAAGAAGGATTACACACAATAGATGAAGAAAAACTACGATTCGTTTGTGAAGAAATGAATTGGGGAAGACCTGAAATATTAATCAATATGCTGTAAATAGTTGAAAAGAAGGATGTTGCATAAGTCGAACTTAGACTAGGTGACACCTTCTTTTTTAATTTGGAAAACAGTATGTTAATAAGTGAAAATATATGAAATTTATATTGTGATATATAAACGTTTAGATAATATAAACCGATATAAGATGATGCAAATGGCGATTGATGTAATTGAATGAAACAACTATAGACTTTTTTAGGGGAATCTCTTTTTTTGAGTGTTCACAAAGTTGTCAGAAAATAAACGGAATTTTCATATGAAGTTCAAATAGAATTCACAACAATCAATTATTATAAGAACAACCAGATAATTCATTATCTTTTATCCCACTTTAATGGGCAGTAAGACCCCCATCTTAAAATTCAGCGAAAGCAAAGAAGTTAGGTGGGGGATCAACTGCCCATAAAAGTCCGATTGGTTCAACTAATAATCAGTGGGGGATGAAGAAAACCCCCACTGATTAAAGTTTCACTTTATATAAATCATCCCCCAAGGAGGACAATGAAAATGAGAAAAAAAGTGAGAAAATCTTTTAAACAATTATTAATTGAAAATAAACAATCACTATTAAATAATAAAGAAAATATGAAAGAAATTGAGGAACGAATTGAGAAACGACATGTAGCATATCAAGTTGCTAGTAATTGAGTATAATAATTTTCCCTATGAAAAAAGCTTGTAGTTTAGAGACTATCCAAACTACAAGCTTTTTCTTTTGTATTACTTCCACCAAATCCAAGCCCAAAAGTAATTTCGTACATTTCGAGGAGTAATCCGTATGAAGCGTTCACCGTCAAAGAAGCAATTCAAATTTGGAAGTGTTTCATCTGGATTTTCTGGAACAAAGGTGACGATGTTTTCGTTACTTATAACAGATACTGTAATTGGTGGGTCCGTAGGCGAGACTTGAAGTTGTAACGAAATAGTAGTCGTATTTTTAAATTCATTAGTAACAGGTGGACTTATTACTTGTACTGTGAATAACACGATAATTGTTTCGTTTGGTTCCAAATTAGTAGCGACTAGGAAACCGATATTCGGATTCGCTAGTGGAGAGTGTTCACCGTTAATGGAGACAGTGCCGTTTATAAATTGTAAACCTGCTGGAATAGTATCCTGTAAAGAAATATTTAAGAGTGAAATCTCCGAAGTATTCGTAATACGCACCGTGTAATCAAAATATTGATTTAAATAAGCAGAGCTGACGGAAGCGTTTTTCGTGACTGTCGCAGTTACAAATTGAACTGGTATACGAACAATATTCGAATTAACAACGAAAGTAATAATCGGATCCTGTGGTGTCAATTGGAAAGCGGCTGTAACTGTTGCAGAATTTATAATTGTACTGTTTGAAGGAATGGAAGTTACGAGCACTTGAAATGTTATCGTTGCTACTGAGCCTGCAGGTAAAGCGCCGATATTCATACCAGTGTCTGGACGGACAGTTGGTACCGGAGTACCGTTAATTGTTACGCTATTTTCTATAAATGTTGTACCAGCCGGAATAGTGTCTATAACAGAAGTATTGATTGTCGGAATTGGGGAGTGATTAAATACCGCTAATGTGAATGTAATTATATCTCCAATAACGACAATAGATTTGTCAGCTGTTTTTTCAATACGAACCATCGGATCAATGACTGTCGTTGTAACGGTATTTGTTTGTTTTGTAATTGTAATAGGTGGTTTTGTTGGATCGATGATAACGGTATAGGAAACAGAAGCATCATTATTAATTGTAGGTTGAAGAGTAGAAGAAGATATTGTTATTTGGAACGTAATAATAACAGATTCACTAGGAGCAAGAGTTCCTAACGTAATACCATTTTCAGGATTCGTATTAGGTTGATTGATTCCGTTAATTGTAACACTACCAATAACGAATGTCGTATCTACTGGTGCTGTGTCTACTAAAAGAAGATCTTCAATAGTGATATTACCACTATTAGTAATAGTAATGGTGTACGTTAAAGTTTGACCAGGTAAGGCACTCGTGAAATCAACAGCTTTTATGGCAATGACATTATCATTTTGGACAGTCGTTGTGACAGTATTTGTTGTGGTTGTATTTGTAACAGGTGCGTTATTTGGATTGACGGTATAGTTAAAGGTAGTAATTGCATTGTTGTTGAGTTCATTTGGTGTTGGGATAGAAGTCACAGAAACTTGGAATGAAGCGATAGCATCTCCACCAACAATTATAGTGTCAATTGGTATACCGCTTACTGGATTAACTCCCGGAAGCGTTTTTCCGTTTACAATAACGCTATTTTCTATAAACGTAGTACCTTGAGGAATCATATCTTGAATGACTACATCATTTGCTGCAACATTACCAGTTTGATTGAGTGTAATCGTATACGTTAACGTATCACCAACCGTTGCAAATGCCAGGTCAACAGCTTTATTACTATTTAAAGTCGCGTGATTAATTTCTGTTACGGCAGCTGATGAAATAATAGTTTCTGTAATAGGTGGTCGATCTGGTAACGTGTATTGAAATTCAATTGTACTCGTGTTAGAAATTGGATTTGTTTGTGGGATCGAAGTAACACGTACTTGGAATAGAATAGTTGCTGTCGTATTAGGTGGAATGGTATCAATTTGTATACCGTGAAGAGGGTTGTCATTTGGCCGAGCGTTGCCGTTCACGATAACACTATTCTCTATAAAGCTCGTATCTGCCGGGATAATATCTGTAGCAATAATGTTTTCGACTTGTATATTTCCGTTATTTATGATGGAAATTGTATAAGGGATGATAGTTTGTAAGTCAGCATATTGGATAGGTGTTGTTTTTGTCGCAATTACATTAGCGGAAATAACTTCAGTGAAGGTAATATTGCTAGTCGATATTTGTTCTTCCACGTTAATTGTATAACGAGAAGTTGATTGATTTTGAACATGGCCGGTAGCTGGAAGAGCTATGACGGTAACAGAAAATGTGACTGAGATAGAAATGTTAGGAGCAATCGTTCCTACAAGTATACCGGTACTTGGATTGGCGTTAAGTTGCGGAATATTATTTATTAAAACGCTACCGTCAATAAAGGTAGTTCCACCAGGAATGTTGTCTGTAAATACAACCGCAGTGGCATCTGTATTCCCTGTATTCGTTAAAGTTGTTGTATAAGTTAAAATGTCACCAATCGCTACAGAAGTTAAATCAACAGTTTTAAGTGAAACGATATCAGCATCATTAATTTGAACAAAAGTAGTGTTGGAAGTAGTCGATTTTTGAATTGGTGCAAAATCAGGGGTGAAAACAAAGTCGTAGATGATGTTTGCAGTATTAGGTGTTGGATTTACATCAGGTAAATTCGTAACGGAAACTTGGAAGGTTATTGTAGCCATTTGACCTGATGCGATATTAGGAATGGAAAAGCCGATATTCGGATCTGCTGCAGGAAGCACAGTATTGTTAACTATTACACTTCCCGGAATAAATACTGTTCCATCTTCTATCGTATCTGTAAAAAAGATGGAGTTAGTTGTAGTGGATCCGTTATTTTGAATAAAGACTGTATATGCAACGGTTTCATCAATATTAGCTAATACTGTATTAGCGGATTTTGTAGCGGTAAGAATTACATCAATAAATTGTATATTGGTAGTATTGGAAAATGCCGTTTCTGAAATTGGTGGTAAGCTTGGATCTGGCTCATACTCATAGTGGATGACGGCGATATTATTCATGTTATTTTGAGAAGGTATAGAGACTACATTTACTTGGAATGTAACGATAATTGTATTGTTTGGAAGGATAATATTAAGGGTGATACCGGTAATTGGATTTTCGTTAGGTCTTGGTATGCCATCTACAAGAATGCTATTTGGAACGAATGTAGTGCCAGCAGCAATTGCGTCAATTAGGAGAGTATTTGTAATAGGTACTGTACCAGCGTTTGTAACCGCGACTGTATATGTGATGATTTGACCGATGCGTGTAATAGATCTGTTAGCGGATTTAATTGCAATAACATTTGCTGTACGGACTTCAGTATTTACTGCATTTGATAACGATCTACGCTGAATAATAGGGGAACTAGGTTCGATTTGATATTCATACGAAGTGTCTGAAATGTTAATGACTGTGTTGTCAGGAGGTATACTTGTAAGTTGTACTTGGAATGAAATAGTGACTGTTTCATTTGGTTGTATCGTGTCAAGCGTTATGCCAATTTCAGGATTCGCACCAGGCTGAATCACATTATTTATTGATAAGCTATCTTTAATGAATATCGTACCTTCTGGAATATTGTCAATGAACACTGTATTGTTAGCCGGAACAGTTCCGATATTTTGTAGTGTATTTGTGTAGGTAATATTTTGCCCGATAGATACGAAAGTAACGTTCGCCTGTTTAACAGAAATAATATTTGCATTTTGAAGCGATGTTGTAACGATATTAGAAGTTACAGAACGATTCACTGGGGGAGCTGCAGGAATACTTACATATTGGTACGTTGCTGAAGATTGATTTACAATTTCGGTTTCAGTAGGTGGATTATTTGTTTGTACTTGAAATAGTATTGTTTTGGAACTGTTAGCTTGAATCGTTCCAATTGCTATTCCGTTTTCAGGGTTTACACCTGGCTGAAGTACACCGTTAATTGTGACGCTGTCGGTAACGAATGTAGTCCCAGCTGGAATAGAATCTGTAAAAATAATATTTATTGCGTCAACATTGCCGAGATTTTTCACTTCAGAAATATAAAGGATCGTTCCGCCAATATCTACAGTTGTTGGATTGGATGTTTTTGTAATTGTCAATTGTGCTTGCACGAAATTTGTAATGACGATATTACTAGTAGATGTTTCCGTAATAGGCGGTTGCTCTGGATCTGGTTGAATTGTATATGTTGTATTAGATTGATTTGTAATCGATTGTTGCGAGAATGGATCGTTAATAAGAACTTGGAACGAAATAAGGTGAGTAGCGTTTGCTGCTAGGTTAGGTAAAGTAACCCCTGCGTTTGGATTTGCACCAAGTATAGCTGTGCCGTTAAGTGTAAAACTATTTTCTATGAATGTAGTCCCTTCTGAAATAGTATCTGAAAATATGAGATTTGTAGCTGGAATATTTCCGGTATTCTCTAGTGTTATCGTATAGGTCAAAATGTCACCTGTTGTTGCTTGTTGTGCATTAACTGCTTTTAAAGAAAGGACATTCGCATCCGAAATTTGTGTGAAAGCTGGATTAGACGCAATTGTTCGAGAGATGATAGGAGCGTTTGGATCGGCGATAAAAGTATAGTCAATACGGGCTATATTAGAAATTGGATTCGCGGTTGGAATAGATTGAACGATAACTTGGAATGTGACGGTGACGATTTCTGACGGCGCAATGGAGTTTATTGGTATTCCTACGTTTGGATCGGCACCTGGAATTGAGATACTATTAATGGTCACGCTATTTGGAATCAATGCAGTTCCTTCTGGGACCAAATCTGTTAAAGTAACCGTATTTGCAGTTGTATTCCCGTTGTTTTGAATGACGACAGTGTAAGTGATTGTACCGTTAGTAGATTGTACGAGAGAATCTGTATTTTTAATTACGGATAACGATGCATCAACGACGGCTGTACTAACCGTATTAGATGAAGAGGTTGCTGTAACTGGAGGTTGACTCGGATCGACAGTATACGTGTAACTTGTAAGTGCTTGATTTATAATTGCTCCTTGCGGTGGAATAGAGCTTGCACGAAATTGGAACGTAATAGTAGCAGAATTACCTGGTGCGACAATACCAACGGGAATGCCAAGAGTTGGACTTGCATCTGGAAGTGAAATCCCGTTGAGTGTAACACTATTTGGAATAAATAATGCTCCTTCAGGAACTCCGTTAATGAGTAATACAGAGTTTGCAGGGAAGTTTCCAGTGTTTGTTAATGTTGCAGTGTACGTAATTATATCTCCAATAGATACGATTGTTCGATCTGCTTCTAAAAGCGTTGTAACAGTAGCGTTATTAATTTGTGTAGAAGCGCTATTAGAAGTTATTGTGCCGGTAACAGGAGGAGATGCCGGATCAACGATGAATTCGTATTGAATAGATGCAACGTTTGTAATTGGGTTGGAAGGTGGAGTAGATGTAACTATGACTTGGAAAGTAACGATTAAGGAACTGTTCGTACTAACGGTTCCGATGTTAACTCCGTTATTTGGATTTGCATCTGGAATGGTACTTCCATTTACAGCAAAACTATTTTCAATAAAGGTAGTTCCTTCTGGAATGAGGTCTGAGAAATTTACATTCGTAGCGTTCGTATTGCCGCTATTTTGAATTAAAACTGTATAAGTGATCGTGTCGCCAATATTTGCAAAGGCTGTACTAGCAGTTTTTATAGCTGAAAGTATTGCTGTATTAATAGAAGTAACAAAGACGTTCGTTTCCACGTTGCCAGGCTGAGCCTGTAATGCATTGCCTACGTTATATTGGAAGTTCACAAATGCTAAGTTTTGGAGTTCAGGAGTGAATGTTGTTGGATTGCTTACAATTTGAACTTGGAATATGATTGTTACAGTTTGATTTGGATTGACTGTATTTATGCCAACACCGTTAATGATAGAAGCGGATGGTAATGAAGTACCGTCAACAACAACTGATCCTGCAACAAATTGTGCCCATGAAGGTAAAGGGTCTGAGAAGACAACGTTGTTAGCTGGAATATTTCCTGTATTCATAATCGTAGTTGTATACGTAATCGTATCACCAATCGTCGCAAAAGCTTTATCTCCAATTTTAATTGTGTTTAAAATTGCGCTTTCGATTTTTGTTGAAATAGTAGTAGAAGCAATACTTTTTGAAACTGGTGGATTAGCAGGGTTAACGATATGCTGGAAGTTAACGCTAGCTTGATTCGTAATTGGATTTATAGGTGGAATTTCATTGGTATTAATATGAAATGCTACGATGACAGACTGGTTTGGCGCGATATCACCAATTGGAACCCCTGTAACGATATCTGCATTTGGGATGCTAGTTCCGTTAAGTGTAAAACTATTCGGTTCAAAGGAAGTTCCATCTGGAATAAGGTCGGTGAAAATAACATTTGATGCACTAACATTTCCGCTATTTGTAATGGTAACGGAGTAGATAATATCTTGCCCAATATTTACTGTTGACACATTTGAATTTTTCTGTGCAGTAAGGATAGCGCTATTAATTTGTGTAGTCGTTGTATTAGATTGATTAGAAGTTGTAATAGGTGATTGGCTAGGATTAACGACATAATGATATGTGATAGAAGTAGAATTAGAAATAGGATTCAGTGTTGGAAGTGTAGTAACAGTTGCTTGGAATGTGACAATTGCCGCATCACCACCGTTAATGGAACCGATATTTACACCAGTAGATAAATCAGCATTTGGAATGGTTTGCCCATTAACTGTGAAACTATTTGAAACGAAACTTAAATTGCTATCAAGTATATCGATAACGGTAACATCAGTTGCAGCCACATTCCCGGTATTAGGGAGGTTAAGTGTAAATGTTATTGTATTACCAACATCCGCAAAGGTAAGATCTGCTGTTTTTGTACTTATAATATTTGCGTTGTTTATTTGAAGAAGGGTTGTGTTGGAAGTAGTTGAACTCGATACTAGAGGGTTAACAGGATCAACAATAAACCCATATGTCGTTGATGCTGTATTCGGTGCTGGATTAATAGGGGGAATGCTGTTCACTGTAACTTGAAAGACGATACTATATATTTCATTTGGTGGAAGTGTTGCAAGCGATACACCAGTATTCGGATTCGCGTCAGGTTGTAAAACACCATCAACGGTTAATGTATGAGGAACAAATGTGAGTCCAATCGGTAATACATCCGTGAATACAATACTAGTCGCATCCGTATTTCCTATATTCGAAATAGAAGTAGTATAAAAAGCAGTTTGCCCAATATCTGCAAAGGATATATTTTCGTTTTTAGTCATAGATAATATAGCTTCTTTAATTTGTGTGGAAACAGGATTACTAATTGAAGTTTCTGGATCAGGTGGTGAGACTAATTGATATGATGTTGATGAGAAATTTACAATTGGGTTTTCGGTTGGTAATGATGTTACAGTAACTTGGAATGAAACTGTTATTGTATTCCCAGCTGTTATAGTCCCGACATTTACACCATTGGATGGATCCGCACCAATTTGGGGAATTCCATTAATAGAAAATGTGCTTGTAATAAATGTAGTTCCGCTCGGTATTGTATCTGAGAAAATAACATTTTGTGCGGATGAGTTTCCATTGTTTGTTAAAGTGACAGTGTAAGTGAGTGTATCTCCGATATGGCTAAATGCTTTATCAACTTGTTTAGATGAAAGAATGGTAGCTGTATTAATTGTAGTAAATGTTGTGTTTGAAGTAACATTTCTTGAAACAATTGGTGCATTTGGATCAGCGATAAATGTGTAAGAAGCAGTAGCGGAATTGGCAATAGGATTTTGGGGTGGTGTAGAAGTAGCGGTAACTTGAAATGCTATAGATATTGAGCTGTTAGGAGCAATTGATCCAATTGTAATACCTGTATTAGGATTAAGGCCAAGTTGTGTGAGGCCATTTATTGTGACACTACCAGAAACGAATGATGTGCCGTCTGGAATAAGGTCAGTGAACGTAATATTCGTAGCGTTTGTATTACCGGTATTTGTCAAAAGTGTCGTATAGGTAATGGTATCACCTAGTGTTACAAGTGTTTGATCTACAGATTTCACCATCGTTATCATAGCATCTAGTACAGGGTTTGTAACGATATTCGTTGAAGTAGAAGTTGTAACAGGAGTTCCGTTTGGATCGACAGTATAAGAATATAAAATTGTGTCATTACCCATAATTGAACTTGAAGGGGGAACAGAAAGAACATTTGCTTGGAAAGTAACGGTTACTGTTTCACCAGGAGCGATATTTGGTATATTTACTCCAAGAGCTGGCTGTGCACCAAGTTGCTGAACACCATTGATTGTGACTGAATTTGGTATAAAGGTAGTGTTAGCTGGAATAGCGCTTGTAAATGTTATGTTTTTTGCTGTCGTATTTCCTGTATTTGTAATCGTAGTTGTATACGTAATCGTATCACCGACAGAAATAATGGATTTATCAGCGCTTTTTGTAGTAGTTAATATGGCACTATTTATTGTCGTAGTAACGGTATTAGATGAAGCTGTTTGAGTGATAACTGGTTGACTTGGATTAACAATATGCTGAAATTGTACAGAACTAGAATTAGAGATTGGATTTATACTTGGAATGTTTATAACAAGTGCATTAATAGTAATAACGGCCATTCCGCTTGGGTTTATATTTCCAATTTGTATGCCATTAGCTGGATTTCCGATTTGCTGCGTACCAGAATCATTTACAAGAGTACCAGATATAAATGTTGTTCCATTAGGTAAAATATCGGTGAAAATTATATTTTGTGAAGTGACATTTCCAGGGTTACTTAATGTAATTGTATAAGAAATTGTATCGCCAATTGTTGCGAAAGTTTTATCTACAGATTTAACAAGTGCGATTTCCCCAGAATTTATTTGTGTCGAAACAGAATTGGATGTCGTATTTCGTGAAACAAGTGGTAAATTAGGTCCTGCCATAAATTGATAATCAATAGAAGCACCGTTTACAACCGGTGAATTTGGCCCCCCAGGTCCAATTGTGAAAATTGGATTTGGAATGCTAACTACTTGCACACGGAAGGTAACGTTTATAAAATCTCCTGCAATAATATCCCCAATTGGTATCCCGTTCGCTGGATTTACCCCAGGCAATAAAACCCCACCTACTCGAACACTATCTTCTATAAATACTGTATTGTTTGGAATCGAATCTGTAAAAATGATATTCGTAGCAGTTGTGTTCCCTATATTTTCTAATAAAACAGTATACGTTAAAAAGGAATTTCCAGGTGCGACGTCAGAGAATAGTCGATCCACACTTTTCGTTGCTTGAATGATTGCTTCGTTAATTTGCACTAAAGTTGGATTACTTGTAGCTGTTTCCGTCACCGGCGGCTGGGTAGGATCAACAATGATAGAGTATGTTGTGCTAGATTGGTTCAATGTTGGATTTGTAGTTGGTATTGAGCCAACAATAGCTTGAAAGCTAATTGTTATCGTTCCTCCAACTGGAATTACGTCTAAAGAGATTCCGCTATCTGGCCTAAATCCAAGTTGTGGGATGGAGTTAATTTGTACACTATCAGGAACGAATGAAAGTTCGGGTGGTAATATATCGATAAAAACAGGTGTGTTTGCAGTAGTATTTCCGCTATTAGTGAGGATAGTCGTATACGTAATTATATCTCCAACAGCAGCAAATGCACTGCTTGCAGTTTTTGTTGCGATAACGGAAGCAGTATTTACTTGTGTAAAAGTTTTATTGGATTGAACTGTTCGTGAAACAGGCGGTTCATTTATATCAACAATAAAGCTATATTGAAGCGATGATTGGTTCGGAATTGGATTCGGGTTTGGCAGCGTTGTAATGTTTACTTGAAAATTGAGTGTAATTGATGCATTTGCATTCAAGTTACCGATATTGATACCGTTTTGTGGATTTGCATTCGGAACGGTTACACCATTTATCTTAAAGCTATTTGGGATAAATGTAGTACCGTTTGGAATTGTGTCTGTAAAAACAATGTTGTTTGCAGTAGTATTTCCTGTGTTTGTAACAGATGAAGTGAATGTAATCGTATCACCAATTGTAGCGAAAGTTGTACTCGCATTTTTATTTAAAACTAAAGTAGCATCAATAATTGGAGTAACCGTCGTATTCGTAATTGTGCTACCAACAGCAGGTGATTGGTTTGGGTTCACGGTATACTCATAATTTACAAGAGCATTATTTGTTAATGTGCCACTAGGTGGTATAGCTAAAATTTGGGCTTGAAAAGTAATCAATACAGTATCTCCCGGCGGAATATCTGCCAAGTGAATACCAAGTGATGGATCTAACCCTGGCTGAGGAACATTATTGATAGTTACTGAATTTTGGATAAAGGACGCGCCGGCACCAAGTCCATCTGTTAAAACTGTAGCACTAGCAGGAATATTTCCTGTGTTCGTAACTGCAATCGTATAAGTAACGATATCCCCAATTGCAGCTGTCGGTGTATTTACTGACTTCGTAGCGACAATTGTAGCATTATTAATTTGAGTTGTTATTACGTTACTTAACGCATTGGAAGATGCTGGAGGTAAGCTGGGATCTATGACATATTGGTACGCTGTATTGCTTTGGTTCGGGATTGGATTTGGACTAGGAATGGAATTTACTATTACTTGAAATGAGATTGTTGCACTTGTATTAGGGTTTATTGGATCAATTGCAATTCCACTTGCTGGGTTTGTATTAGGAAGTGTATTGCCATTTACTGTTACACTATTAGGAATAAATGATGTTCCGTTTGGAATTACATCTGTAAAAATTACATTTGATGCAAGTGTGTTCCCGTTATTCGTTAAAGTAGTTGTGTACGTAATCATATCATTTACGTTAGCAAACTGTTTATCTGCCGATTTTACAGCGGCAATTGTAGCATTATTAATAGTCGTCTGTACGGTGTTAGACGCCACCATCTGCGTTACAACTGGTTTGGATGCGTCGTACGTGTATTGGAATGTAGTGCTCGATTGATTCGTAATCGGATTTGGAATAGGAATAGTTGGTACAGAAACTTGGAATGAAACAGTACGTGATGAATTCGCTCCTATTGTACCAATTAAAATGCCATTAGCAGGGTTTGTATTAGCTAGGGGGACACCGTTAATCGTTACAGTGTTAGGAAGGAAGATGGTACCGGCTGGAATGATATCTGAAAACGTTACATTGGAGGCAGGGATATTGCCGTTATTCGTTAAAATCGTTGCATAAGTTATGACATTGCCAACATCAGCGAAATTTGTACTTGTTAGTTTCGTAGCAACAATATTAGCGGTGTTAATTTGAGTCGTTACTATATTGCTAGTAGCATTTCTCACAACAGCAGATAAATTTGGGTCAGCAATAAAGTTATATTGCAGTGCAGCACTGTTTTGAATTGGATTTTGTGTAGGCAAACTACTTGCGCTTATTTGAAAAACAATCGTTGTAAATCCGCCAGCAGGAATTGTCCCAACTTGAAGACCGGTACTTGGGTCTGCACCTAGCTGTAAAGCACCGCCTATAAAAGTACTATTTGGTACGAGAGTTGTGCCAGAAGGGAGTATATCGGTAACAACTACATTATTCGCTGGAGTATTTCCTGGATTAGCTAGGGAAATGGTATATGTGATTGGTTGCCCAACATCAGCAATAGTTAAATCTACCTGTTTAACAATAACTACATTTGCTAAATTAATTTGTGTACTTACAGTATTACTTAAAGATGTTTCTATAGTTGGTGGATCGCCCGGATTTAAAATAAAACTATATTGTGTACTAGATGAATTTATTGTTGGGTTTTGTGTTGGTAAAGAGGTGACAGTTACTTGATAAGAGACGGTAAGTGAGCCGTTAGCAGGAATGGAAGGTAACGGAACACCGACATTTGGATCGGCGTTATTTTGGAGTACACCATTAATAAGGAAAGTGTTTTGGATAAAGGTAGTACCGTTTGGATTTGTATCTACGAAAGTAGGACTATCAGCAGAAACACTTCCTGCATTCGTTAAAACGACGGTATAAGTTAATACATCCCCTACAGTAGCGAACCCTTTATCCACTGTTTTGGCTGAAATGACATTTGCATCGTTTACTTGCGTAAATGTAGTAGTTGAAGTTGTGTTTTTACTTACAGGTGAAGCATTTGGATCAACAATAAAGTTATAAGAGATGGAGGCGCTATTTGAAATCGGGTTTGGGTTTGGAATGCTAGTGATTACTACTTGGAATGAAGCTGTAAGTGTAGTATTAGCATTGATGTTACCGATATTGATGCTAGCTGGTGTTGCGCCCGGCTGAGTAGTACCGTTAACTATAACACTGTTCGGTACAAAGGAAGTACCGTTCGCTATTGAATCGGATAGTAATACATTGTTTGCCGTAACATTTCCGTTGTTTGTAAGAGCTAAGGTATAGGTTAATACATCTCCAACTTCTGCAAACGTTTTATCTACAGATTTAGTAGCTTGAAGGTTTGCTAATCTAATTGTTGATGTAACAGAATTAGAATTTGCGGTTTTTGAAGTTGGTGGCAGACCAGGATTTACAGTGTATAAATAAGAAGCGAAAGCATTATTAATGATAGGATTTTGGGCGGGAATATTGATGACAGTTACTTGGAAAGAAAGTGTAAAAGTAGCTCCGCTGGGAATTGTGCCAATAGGAAAAGCAACGAGAGAATTTACATTTTGCAAAACACCGTTTAGTGTTACAGTACCTGGAGTCAATATTGTACCATTTGGAAGTGGATCTGTTAGTTGTACGTTCGTTGCAGCTGTATTTCCACTGTTTGAGATAAGGATTGTATAACTAATTGTTTCGCCGATTGTAGCAAACTGTTTATTTGTTGATTTTGTTACTGTTACATTCGCATTATTAATTTGAGTGGAAACGAGATTAGAAGAAATATTTTTTGTAACGGGTGATTGGCTAGGGTTGACGATGTATTGATAAGAAGCGTTTGATCCATTAGATACGACATTTGACGCGGGTATTGTATTTACTACTACTTGAAATGAAACATTTTTTGTTGTACCAGTTGGAATCGATCCAATATTCACACCGTTTGCGGGATTTGCGCCTACTTGTGTCGTTCCGTCTATTGTTAAACTGTTGAGAACAAAAGTTGTTCCAGTAGGAATGGCATCTGTAAAAATAACATTGTTTGCACTTGTATTACCTGTACCTGTAAAGGAAACGGTGTACGTTAGTGTATCACCAATATCTGCAAAATTTTTATCTACTACTTTCGTCATTGTTACAGTAGCATTATTCACTTGAGTGGAGACAATATTCGTCGTATCAGTCCCGTTTACTGCCGGCTGATTTGGTATAGGAGTATATTGATATGTTGTTGTTCCACTATTTAATATGGGGTTTGTTTGGGGGATAGATGGAACGAGTACTTGGAATGAAATAGTAGTTGTAGAATTAGCAGCAATAGACCCAATTGATATACCATTAGCGGGATTCGCTCCAGCTTGCGTAATTCCGTTAACAGTTACACTTCCTGGAACGAAAGTAGTCCCGCTAGGAATCGGATCCGTATATATAACGTTCGTTGCAGTGATATTTCCTATATTAGTTAAGGCGATACTGTAAGTTAATGTTTCACCAATGTCAGTAAAGATTTTGTTAACTGATTTTGTTCCATTAATATCTGCGAGGTTAATTTGTGTTCCTGCAGAGTTGCTTGTTGCAAGACCGTTAAAAGTCGTTCCTCCAGCAATTGGTGTATATTGAAATGTAATAGTAGCGGTGTTAGAGATAGGGTTTTGACTTGGAAGAGAAACGACGGTTGCTTGGAAAGTTACTGTACGAGAAGCACTATTATTAATTGTTCCAAGAGATATACCAGCGGCCGGATTTGCATTTGTTTGCGGGACATTATCCACTGTTACAGTGCCAGGTATAAAGGAAGTACCGTTAGGGAGTATGTCTGTAAAAATAACGTTATTAGCAGGAAGTAGTCCGGTGTTAGGGATAGTAACTGTATAAGTAAGAATGTCTCCAATTGCCGCAACACTTTTATTTACGCTTTTCGTTGCTTGTATGTTAGGCGAGTTTATATTAATTTGTAATCCGACTGTATTTAACATATATGCATCTCCGTTAGTTGTTAAACGGATTGCTGCGGACACTTGAGAGTTTGTTAAATAAGGAGAAATATCAATAGAAGTAATGTCCCAACCTTGCCGACCTGCGGAAATATTTGTGCTTGTAGAAGCACTCTGATTTCGTGTTCCAAATGTCCCGGTTGTATCTAAATTTCCAGCCGCATTATTGACCTGAGAACCGAAAAAATTATTTATAGCATTATTTGGCCCAGATAAAGCATTTAATGAACTGAAATTTGGTCCAAACAAAGCTTGATCCCCAGTTAGATCAGCATCTCCTTCGGTAGAACTTAAAAACAATCTCCCGCTTACAGGTCCTCCGGAAGGTGTTAAAAATCCTGAAACAGATACATCGGCACTACCAGTTTCTGCAGAAACACGGTTTCCTGCTACATAAATCGTTAAGTTTCTTGCGGGTAATGTTCCGTTCTGATAAGCAACGATAAGCGTCCATCCAGCTGAATTAATCGACCCATTAGAAGCATCTAAAGGATCCACAAGTCCAGGAACAGATCCAGTCGTATAAGAACCGCTTCCCGCAGCTTGAATGAGTGATGTTACATCTGCTGAACGCGTATAAAATCCAAATGTGACTGATCCAGAAACGAATGTTTGATTAGAAGCTGTAACGGATGAAGGGGTAATCGAGTATGTTGAAACAGGTGTTGTAAAAGAAACGGGGTTTCCTAAAACACTCGTAATGTTTTGATCACGAGATAAATAGTTTCCACCCCAAACGAGTTCTGCGTAAAGAATCGTACTACCAGCAGGTATATTTAAAATAGCGGTAGAACTATTTTGTGTATAGTTTAACGTTGTACCAGCAGGAAAAGTAGGGACTTGTAAAGCAGTATTCGTAGTTGCGAATGCACCAATTGCCCCGATTGTACCAGCACGGTTTTGATTACTAATTTTACTTAAGCCTAAAGTATTTCCTGTAATAGCGAGTGCGCCGTTAGTGGTGGTAGAAAATCGATTCGTAATGGGCATGTTGTCACCTCATTTACAATATAGTCTTGGTCAAAATAGGATATGTGTGTGACAAATAAAGGGTAACATGTACAAGTTGAATTGGGAAGATGGATTTAAATGTCTAGATAAGGGGATGGAGTATGATTGAATTGGAATTTAGCGTGGAGCGTCTTAGGGAAGAACAAATAGGCGATATTGTAGCATTATCATCTTATATTGGTTGGGATTATAACAGGGAAGAAGTTGAAACAATTTTTAACTCAGGTATTGTATACGGCGTATGGAATGAGAGAAAGGAACTTATTGCTAGCGCAGCAATAATATTATATGGGGAGGCGTTGGCATCTATCGGAATGGTAATTGTACATCCAGATTATAAGGGAAGAGGAATTGGAAAGATGATTACAAATTCATGCATGAATAGCGTATCAGCTCAAACTCCATTTATGCTTATTGCTACGGATGAAGGGAAACCTTTATATGAAAAATTAGGATTTAGGGCAGTAAGTTATGTTTCTAAATACATATGTAACTCATACAATGCGAATGATTATTGTGTAAGAAATGAAGATTATGTGATGAATTATGAAGAGGGTGAGTTAGACAAAATAATAAAAATAGATGAATATGCGTTTGGAACAAATAGAAAAGAGTTTTTAAAGAAAAGAATTATGCAAAGTGAACAGTGTATCGTTGTAAAGGACAAGGAACAAAATGTATTAGGTTACGGTTTAAGCATACAAACACCAGAAAATAAAATAATAGGACCGGTTGTTGCTAAAAATGATGCGATGGCAATGAGAATTGTACATGCTTTAGCAAGGGGACATAATGGGAGATTAAGAATAGATGTAACAGAAGGAAAGGACGATTTTCTGAAAGAGTTAGAGATTGCTGGTTTTAAAAGGGCGAATATACCACCCATTATGTTGAAAAATAGTGATCAATTATTGAAAAGAAATGGAGAACTATACAGTATTGCAGCGTAAATTTTTGGCTAAAAAAGAATCCTTTTCACGTAAGGATTCTTTTTTAGTTCATTTAATCACGATATTAATCACGATATTGATCATGAGTCGGCTGAAAGAGGTCTTCCTCGATAGCCCTCACCATAGAAAAATGATCAACGTTATAATGCCCATGTAAAGTTTTATTGTGATGACCAATAATTTGCTCGGCAGACAATGCGTTAGAGTCAGTTGTGGAATGACCGTTTTTAATTAATGTAACATCAAAGCCTTGTACAGTTGCTGTCCTCACAGCAGTATCAATACAATGCTCTGTTTTACATCCACCGATAACAATATGGTTAATCTTTTCTTCTTTTAAAAGTTCAAGTAAAGAAGTGCCATAGAATGCGTTTGTGGCTGCTTTATTAATAAGGATTGCAGACTGAGGTACTTGAATTTCATTATGTACTTGAAAGCCTAAGCCGCTACCAGAAGCAACATCGATATCTCTTACGAAAACAATAAGGGCATTGGAATCTATTGCTTTCTGCACGGCTGTATTGAGTGTAGATAATAATTCGGTTTTACGAAAAACTTCACTTTCTTGTTCATTTCCATCCATTAATTCTTGCTGAGCATCGATAATTAATAGTGCTTGTTTCATCATGTCTCCCCTTTAATATGAAATAAGTTCCACTGTACATATTCCTTCAGATTGTTAGGAAGTCCTCCATTGTAAGAGAAGTAGAAGATTGATTTACAAAGTTGTCAAAGAAATTTCATTCTCATAGCGTGTAAAAACATGTATGATAGGAGATGGAGAATTTTTGAGTAGGTGGGAATAACATGCAAACAGTAGAAGATTATCTTTCATTCTTACATACGAAAGGATTTAAATTATCAGAGGAAGCACAAGGATTTATTATGTTCGGACAAGGATATACTGGTGCGTCTGATGGGATTGTGAACGCAGCAATAGAAGCGACAATTAAGCATCAATTGCAGTTTGATGGCAGTTATTTTGTTGCGTTATTAGAACGATTGAAAGAAGAAGAGATTACAGATAAAAAAAGCGCTAAGGCTTTTATGCGGAAGTTACAAGCGTAACTTCACGCAGCCTGCGCTTCTTTTTTTGTTTTGGAAGGTAATTCAACAAAAACCATGCCTAGGAAAATACAGAGGCATCCGATAATAGCGGAAATAGAAAGTTGTTCGTTTGCAACGAGAACGCCTGTTAAGGCAGCGAAAACGGGCTCCATTGCGAAAATAATTGCTACTCTCGTTGGAGATGTATGTTTTTGTGCTGATGTTTGAATGAAAAAAGCAATGGATGTCGCGAACAGGGAAGTTAGAAATAGAGCAAATAAAAAGGAAGCATTCGTCCATAGTGCTACTGAAAATAATTTTTCCCAATCTTCAAACAAAAAGGCGCAAATAGAAGAAAACATACCTACAGCTAATACTTGCGATGTGCTTAACAATAAAGGTGATATTTTTTTAGAGAAGAAGCCGTTAACAAGAATATGAGCAGCGAAAGCAACCGCACAACCGAGAACGAGTATATCTCCAATGTTTAATTGAAAAGAATCACCGGCTGTTAATAAATATAAACCCGCTGTTGCTACAGTGATGCCAATTACGATAAAAATGGTAGCCTTTTGTTTTAAAAAGATAAAAGACAAAATTGGTACCATAACGATACTAAGCCCTGTTAAGAAACCAGCTTTTGAAGAAGTTGTATACAGTAAGCCGAATGTTTGTAATACATAGCCAACACATAAAAAGAATCCAATGATTAATCCAGCGAGGCTACTCTGTTTTATATCTTGTTTTGAAGTTTTTTTTGAGAAAATGATTTGAACGAATAATAAAATAATTCCAGCGAATAAAAAGCGAATACCATTAAAAGTAAATGGCCCAACGAAAGACATAGCATTTTGAACGACGACAAATGTAGCTCCCCAAATAAAAGAGACAAATAATAAAGCAAGAGGAGCAATCCAATCTTTTTTCACACTCATACCCCCGTTAGTTTTGTAAGATAGCTTTTCTAGCTAATTCATCAGCAACTTTATTTTGACTACTTGGAATCCACTTAATAAAAAAGAGATCAAAACTTTTTATGTAATGCAGTGCTTCCTCTAATAGAGGTGCAAACATTTTATTTTTTGCGTATTCTTTTTCGACAGCTCGCTCGACAAGTTGCGAATCTGTACGAAAAGAGACAATGTTATAATTATGCTCCATGCAATATTTTAATGCCGCAAGTAAAGCGTGGTATTCTGCTTCATGATTGGACATTGTCCCAAGGGGCAATGATAATTGTACAGCCGGTTGAACCCCTTTAATAAACACACCTGCACCAGAAGGACCAGGATTTCCTTTTGATGCACCATCAATATATACTTCAATCAAAATGAGAAACCTCCAAATGATAAGATGTTCCCCTACTTACATGTTTCTTTGAAGTAGGGGATAGAGTAACTTAGCCGATTGTAATACTATAACGACATGTAAATGTTTCATTCGCTTGTAAAGATTGAATTCCTTTTTTTTCCTTGAAATCTTTTGCTGGATTTACTTCATCAGCAATTCCGTACCAAGGTTCAATACATAAGAAAGGTGCATTCTCGCCTGGTGTCCATACGCCGACAAATGGGAATCCATCAAATTCTACTTTTACAAATTTATTATGTTTATGAGAACGAATAGAGATTTCGTCTGTATTCATATTTTCAAAAATAAGCGCATCATTTTTAAATAGGTCGTATGTAAGTGGCAATTCATTCGTGCTTTCAGCGATTAGTTGTTTCTTATTTGAAAGGTAAGGTCCTTCTAATACGCTCGTTTCTAAACGTTCTGAACCATTAAAAGATAGATGGTAATCTGTAAATGATTCGCCCTCTAATAACGGGAAATTGAAACCAGGATGTGCCCCGATTGAGAAGAACATCTCTTTTGAGGTAGGGTTATTCACTTCGTATGTTACATGAACGATTTGTCCATCTACTTCATATGAAACGAGTAGTTCGAATTCGTATGGGTATTTTTTTAATGTTTCTTCATTACTAGTAACGATATAAGTGATTTTCGTTTCACTTTGTTCTTTTACAGAGAATGTAAGATCCCGAGCAAAGCCGTGTTGTGTTAAAGAATAAGCTTTACCGTCTACGTAGTATGTATTATCTACTAATCGGCCGACGATAGGGAATAAAATTGGTGCACGGCGTCCCCAATAAGTAGAATCACCTTGCCATAAGTATTCTGTATTGTCTTCTTTTAAGCGAACGCTTTGTAATTCTGCACCTTTGTCAGAGATGGTAACGACCACTTTTTCATTTTGAATTGTTGCAGTCATGAAGTAAAACCTCCTAAATCTTTCATATATTTCATTATACGTTGTCTAAAAGAAAAAGGGTAGTTCATGGTAGGAATCTATTGACGAAAGGGGGGCTACCGCGTAAAATATAATCTTGTTGCTTAAAAAACGAATAACGTGGTTCGAAACCATCCCACGTAAAAAAACTAAGGAGATTTTGTCATGAATATTAGAACTTTAGTCGGTAATGGTATTTTAGCGGCATTATATATTGCTGTTTCTATGCTTATTCAGCCATTTGGCTTTACGAATGTACAGTTTCGTATTTCAGAGATGTTTA
This sequence comes from Bacillus cereus group sp. BcHK124, assembly GCF_027712065.1. Lineage (NCBI taxonomy): Bacteria > Bacillati > Bacillota > Bacilli > Caryophanales > Bacillaceae > Bacillus > Bacillus cereus group sp. BcHK124. The sequence continues at coordinate 105,083 of NZ_JAQFPJ010000005.1, read as the reverse complement.
ATCATCTCGTTGTATTTAATAAGAAAGCAATTTACGGAATTGTATTAGGTGTATTTTTAACGAATCTCTTTTTCTCACCTATGATCGCTTACGATTTAGTATTTGGAGTAGGGCAATCTATTCTTGCATTAGTTGCAACAATTATTTCTATGCGATTTATTAAAGGTGTTTGGGCTCGTATGATTTTTAATACAGTTATTTTCACAATTACAATGTTTATGATTGCAATTGAACTTCATCTTGCATTTGATTTACCATTCATGTTGACTTGGTTAACATGTGCAATCGGTGAATTTGTTGTCATGGCAATTGGTATGCCTGTAATGTACTGGATTAATAAACGAGTACAATTTGAAAGATTTATGTAATAGATGAAAGAGCTATTCCTATAGGGATAGCTCTTTTTGCATGTGATAATATTGAATATAATTCTTTAGCTCTTGATAAAATATAATAAAATAAAGTGAGGCTTTCATTAGCTGGATACATATAAGAAGTCTTACATAAGGGGAATCTAGTATGAAATATAAAATTCATTGGTTGTATAAAACAAAACGCGGTTTGCAGACGGAATTAACGACAGATTATATGAACATAGAAAAAGCACTTCAATTTGCGGAGGATTTCGAGAAAACAGGAAGAGTGAAAGAATTATTATTTTACGATGAAATGGATGCAGAATGGTCATTAAAGGAAATGAAGAAGCTGAGCAAACAAGTGGAGGAAGAACCCCAAGAAATACTCGTTTATTTTGATGGGGGGTATGATGTTCAGACGAAAGAAGCTGGAGTAGGTATATGTGTATACTATAAAAAAGGGAATAAACAATACCGAATTCGCCGTAATGCATATATAGAAGGCATATATGATAATAATGAAGCGGAATATGCATCATTACTATATAGCATGAATATACTCGAGGAATTAGGAATTAAGTATGAAGCGGTCACGCTTCGCGGAGATTCTCAAGTTGTACTGCAGCAATTGGCTGGAGAATGGCCTTGTTATGATGAACATTTAAATCATTATTTAGACCAAATTGAGCAAAAGGCGAAGCAAATGAAATTAAAACTTGTATGTGAGCCTATATCAAGAAAACAAAATAAAGAAGCACATCAATTAGCTACGCAAGCATTAGAAGGAACAGTGATTGATAGTCATAAAGAAATAACCGAATAGAGAGGTGCAAAGGTGGATAAAAAGCAACTCATTACAGAGGTAAATGACTTATTAGAAACGTATTGTGAAGGATGTTTTTTGCGAGAACATAATCGAAAAACAAATAGTAAGTATTATGCTCATTCCTTTTGTATAAGACAATGTACAGTTGGAGAAACATTGAAAAAGTATGGGGAACAGTTGTCATGAAAAAACATCCAGAGAAAACTCTCTGGATGTTTTTTAGTGCTTCGCTTCATTTAATTGATGCTCGCACTCGCTTAATTTCTTTTCCTCATTTATTAAAAACGGCTCATCTAAATCTGTTGCCACAGATTTCATAATCTCAAGCTGAGAGCGAGCGGCTTCTACAGCAGTAGTCGCATGCTCTAATGTATCTGGATCCATTGAAATTGTCGCTGATCCTACCATTTTTTGTGCTGTTTCTACACGGAATTTCACTTCTTCAAAATCATTTACTTCTGATCCCATTAATAATTCCTCCTTTGTATAGTGCGCATTTCACATAGTTTTTGCTCTGGAAAACGGAAATATACAAAGGAATAACAAAGGAGGTTACCAAGTAAGGTAACCTCCTGTCATATGTTGGATTAAAGTTTTACTACGTTAGCAGCTTGAGGTCCACGGTTTCCTTCAGTGATATCGAAAGATACTTCTTGACCTTCTTCTAAAGCTTTGTAGCCTTCGCCTTGAATAGCAGAGAAATGTACGAATACATCGTCAGCGCCTTCAATTTCGATAAATCCAAAACCTTTTTCGTTGTTAAACCATTTTACTTTTCCTTGCATGTTACAATTCCTCCTAGAAAACATTTACGTTTTTTCATTTAGTGAAATTCATTTGAAAAGATAATATAAACTAAAAATGCTATAATCTTGAATATTCTGCTAAATGATTAATTTAAATATACACGAATTGGGAGAATTTAGTCAAGTAAGCGATTTTATTTTTTTGTATTTTTAAATAATTTTTTAGCCAAATTTTTTAATAGGTATAGGACAGGCCGAGTATGTAATAGTCTTAATTGAACGCTATACATAATGAGGTGAAAGAATGAATGAGTCTTATTTATTAGATAATGAAGGAATGAGAACGAGAAACGACATACCGAATTGGGTTGCAAAGGAATTTCAAAATTTTTCGAGTGTTGTGCTAGAACCAACTTTTCCGTGTTATTTCGGCTTAACAGCTTTAAAAAAGAATGAACTTCGTTATTCATTTCTCTCTCATAATGATTGGAGTCATTTGCCACATACAATGTTATCTTTTTTAGAGTTAATGAAAGAGCGTCCAATTGTAAGAAGAGGATTTTTTCTTTTTGTAGAACCGGAATGTGAGGAGCAATCACTGGAATATTACCGTGATTACTTTTGGAAAGTACTACAATATTTACATGAAAACGATAAGGAAACATGGCCAAAGCAAATTCCTGAAGACCCAGATCATTACTTATGGGAATTTTCATTTGGCGGGGAACCGATATTCGCATTTGGAAACGCACCAGCCTATAAACAACGAAAAACTAGGCATTTAGGAAATTCTCTCGTTATTGGATTTCAGCCACGTACTATATTTGATGGATTAGAAGGGGATCGTCCTAAAGGAGCATATTCTAGGCAAACGGTCCGTGAGCGAGTTGAAAAGTGGGATCAGTTGCCGAAACATCCTAACATTAGTCATTATGGTGATCCGGATCATCGTGAATGGAAACAATACTTTATAGGAGACGATGTAGAACCGTTAAAAGGAAAATGTCCTTTTCTTCATAAGATAGAAAAGTAAGAGTCATCATCTAGATGGCTCTTTTGCATATTTTGGATAAAAAGGGGTATTTTAGTAGTAAATATTTTGAGGAAAGCTAGTCTATTTTTAATTATTACATCATTACTTAATAGTAAAGGAAGTAGAAAGGATAGAGTGATGTTTGGAGCAATTATACAACAAATTGTATTAGGTATTTCATTAGCTGCGCCAGTAGGTCCGATTAATATTGAAATGTTAAAACGAGGAATTGAACGAGGTTTTTGGCATGCGTGGGTTGTTGGAATTGGTGGAATGACAGCAGATATTTTGTTTATGCTTCTCATCTATTTCGGTTTATCTTCTCTGTTTATGTATACATATGTACAAGCTTTTATGTATTGCACAGGGTTTTTCTTATTATTTTATTTAGGATTTCAAAGTGTAAAACAAGGAATTTCTCAATCGAATATGGAATATAAAAAAGAAGAGGTAGGCGGCCTTAAACAATCGTTTATGGCAGGTTTTTTAATTGCGATATCCAATCCATTAAATCTTGTTTTTTGGTTTGGTATATATGGAAGTACACTTAGCTCATTGCTTACGAAGGTAACGAAACAAGAAGCCTTTTTGTACAGTCTTTGTATTATCGTTGGTATTATTTTATGGAATGTAAATATTGCTTTTTCTGTCCATTTTGGCAGAACATTATTAAAGCAAAAAGCACTTGGCTATATAACAGCCGGAGCAGGTATTATTTTAGTAGGATATTCTATCCATTTTGCATACAAAGCTTTACAGTTGTTCACATAAGATTGAAGGGGAGATTTTTATGTATCGAACCACTATTGACGGAAAAGAAATCATTATTACGTTAGCACCAAAAATCAGAAAAGAAATTACTGATAGAAATCCACTATATGAAGCGGTATTTCATAATGCAGCAAGATTACTACAAACAAAGCAACCAACGTTTGCTGTAAATCATGAAATATTTGGACTTATCATTGGAGAGGTACAAAGAGGAGAAGTAACAGTGTTTGCGGTAGAACATATTATTCCAAAGCAAAATATATTTGGACCGAACAATTTTTTCTCGACAATAGAGCAACAGGCAAATTTGTAAAGCGTATAGAATAAGATATAGAAAAGAAATAGTCGTAACGATATGTTGCGACTGTTTTTTTTGAAAAGGGGGAAGGAAGATGAAGAGGGTGGGGAAAGAGTTCTTTTTACAACATGATATCGTTATTATGTATAGTATTTTATTTGTTTTTATCATTATTTTAAAAATGCAATTTTTCACATGGATCGGTTTGTTAGCATGTTTGTTTGGGATTATTTTTTATACGCTAAACGAATATATGACACACCGTTTTTTATTTCATTTAAAACCACCTAAAAACGTATTTTTATTAAAAATGCTAAGAAGATTACATTATGACCATCACGTATATCCAGATGATTTAAAACTTTTATTTTTGCCTGTATGGTTTAGTATACCGAGCTTTACTATATATTTACTTATATCATACGTGATAACAAAAAGTGTTACTATTACACTTTCATTCGGAATCGGAATGATTATTATGCTTCTCGTTTATGAATGGAAACATTACATTGCACATAAGCCAATTCGTCCCGTCACCAAGTTTGGTAGGTGGCTAAAAAAACAGCACATATTACACCATTATAAAAATGAAAAGTTTTGGTTTGGTGTTTCCAATCCAGTATTTGATTTCATATTTGGAACACTTAAAGATGGAAAAGACGTTGAATTAAGCGAAACGGCTCGTAATTTAGAAAAAGAGAAAAAAACAGAAGTGGTGCGATAAGCACTACTTTTTTATTTTGTTTTAATGAGTATGAAAGCTTCACTGGCACGTAAATTTTATGTTGAAAAAGTATATTAAAAACTTAGGGGAAAATGCCGAAAAATGTCTATCGAAAAATCTTTGCAGGAATGTATGGATTGTCTAAAATGAAAATAAGTTTCTGAATATTTGTAAAATTTAGTTTTTGGGTATACAAGGGGGAATTGTACTTTCAGTAAGAGAGGGGATTAGAGAATGAAACGAGATGATACGTCAGCACGTAAGTTACAAAATGAGGTGAATTATACAGAGGTTGTTCAGTCAGAAGAATTTCAATTGTTATTAAATACGAAAAAGAAGTTCATCGTTCCAATGAGTATTTTCTTTTTAAGTTTTTTTATTGCGTTACCTATTTTAACATCGTATTCAAAGGTACTCAATACACCGGCATTTGGTGATGTTACGTGGGCGTGGATATTTGCTTTTGCACAATTTATTATGACGTGGTCATTATGTATGATTTACAGCAAAAAAGCTGAATCCTTTGATAAAATCTCACAAAACATTCTGCAAGAGATGCAAAAAGGGAGGGGCTGACTTTGAATACAACCGCTTTTGCACTATTTTTAATCATCGTACTTGGTACACTCGTCATAACTTATTTTGCATCGAAGAAAACGAAAAATGCGAGTGAATTTTATACAGCTGGAGGGGGATTAACTGGTTGGCAAAATGGTCTGGCCATTGCGGGAGATTATATGTCTGCTGCGTCTTTTCTTGGTATAGCGGGAGCGATCGCGTTAACTGGGTTTGATGGTTTCTTCTATAGTATCGGTTTCTTAGTTGCTTATTTAGTTGTACTATACTTAGTTGCAGAGCCGCTTAGAAACTTGGGGAAATACACATTAGCAGATATGATTGCGGCGCGTTTTGATGCGAAAAAAGTTCGCGGAGTTGCAGCGCTTAATACGATGACGATATCCATTTTTTATATGATTGCACAATTAGTTGGTGCGGGTGCACTTATTAAATTATTATTAGGAATCGAATATACAACATCTGTATTAATCGTTGGTACACTTATGACTGTGTATGTTATTTTTGGTGGCATGACTGCGACGAGCTGGGTACAAATCGTTAAGGCTGTATTACTTATGGCTGGTACATTTATTATTTCTGTAATCGTTTTCGCCAAATTTAATTTCAGTGTGACGGAAATGTTCGCGCAAATGAAAACAGCTACTCCGTTAAAAGAGTCGTTTTTAAATCCCGGTGTAAAGTATAAAGATGGTCTTGATACGCTATCTTTAAATTTAGGACTAGTTCTTGGTACAGCAGGGTTACCACATATTCTTGTCCGCTTTTTTACAGTACGTGATGCAAAAACGGCACGTCAATCTGTTGTATATGCGACATGGTTAATTGGCGCATTTTATATTATGACGATTTTCTTAGGATTTGGGGCAGCAGCGTTTGTAGGAAATGAGGCAATTATTAAAGCAAATCCAGCTGGTAATATGGCAGCACCTTTATTAGCTAAAGCATTGGGCGGAGATTTCTTATTTGCTTTCGTATCAGCAATTGCTTTTGCAACGATTTTAGCTGTAGTGGCAGGCCTTGTATTAACAGCAGCATCCGCATTCGCACATGATTTTTATAATGAAATTATCCGTAAGGGGAAATCAACGGAAAAAGAGCAAGTATCCATGGCTCGTTATGCGTCTATTGGAGTAGCTGTATTATCTATTATACTAGCGTTATTTGCTCAAACATTGAACGTAGCATTTTTAGTTTCGTTAGCATTTGCAGTTGCAGCGAGTGCAAACTTGCCAGTTATATTATTCACAATATATTGGAAGCGCTTCAATACAACAGGTGCCATCTCTGGTATGATTGCTGGTCTTGTATCAGCTATTGTTCTTGTAGCGTTAAGCCCAAATGTATGGAACCCTGTAGCTGGAAAAGCTATATTTGTTGGGGAAGCGATATTCCCATATACGACACCTGGAATTATTTCGATTCCGCTCGGATTTCTTGCAGCGTATTTAGGAACTGTTTTATCTAGTAAGAAAGAAGATGCAGCGAAATTTGATGAAATTCTCGTGAAATCTAATACTGGGCATGGTATTAGTGACGCGTCTTCGCATTAAAAAAGAGGAGCTTTTCGATAGATAAGAAAAGCTCCTTTTTCTTTTGTCATTTTCTTGTAAATAATACTGCTTTGTAAGTAGGATTTGTCTTAATTTTGTGGAATGAAAATAAGCAGGGAGAAATTTAAATCATCATGGTACCAGCGCAGCTTTTGTGAAAAATAAGTTGTTATGGAAGGTGGAAGAAATGATGAAAACGAAACAGACTGATGAATTATTAGCAAAAGATGAGCAATATGTTTGGCACGGAATGCGTCCCTTTAGTCCAAATAGTACAATGGTAGGGGCAAAAGCAGAAGGGTGCTGGGTTGAAGATATACAAGGAAAAAGATATTTAGATGGTATGAGTGGTCTTTGGTGTGTGAATAGTGGATATGGCAGAAAAGAGCTTGCAGAGGCGGCCTATAAGCAATTACAAACATTATCATACTTTCCGATGTCACAATCACATGAATCGGCTATAAAGCTTGCAGAAAAATTAAATGAATGGCTTGGAGGAGAGTATGTTATTTTCTTCTCTAATAGTGGTTCGGAAGCGAACGAAACAGCTTTTAAAATAGCGAGACAATACTATGCGCAAAAAGGTGAACCACATCGTTATAAATTTATGTCACGTTACCGCGGCTATCATGGGAATACAATGGCAACGATGGCAGCGACGGGACAAGCACAGCGTAGATATCAATATGAGCCATTTGCTTCAGGATTTTTACATGTAACGCCGCCAGATTGTTATCGTATGCCTGGAATAGAAAGAGAGAACATTTATGATGTAGAATGTGTAAAAGAAGTAGATCGGGTCATGACATGGGAACTAAGTGAAACGATTGCAGCTTTTATTATGGAACCAATTATTACAGGCGGAGGCATTTTAATGCCGCCACAAGACTATATGAAAGCTGTTCATGAAACGTGTCAAAAACACGGTGCCCTGCTTATTAGCGATGAAGTGATTTGCGGTTTTGGACGTACAGGAAAGGCATTTGGATTTATGAATTATGATGTGAAGCCTGATATTATTACAATGGCAAAAGGCATTACGAGTGCATATTTACCATTATCAGCAACAGCTGTGAAAAAAGAAATATATGAAGCATTTAAAGGAAAGGGAGAATATGAATTCTTCCGTCATATTAATACATTTGGTGGAAATCCTGCAGCTTGTGCACTAGCACTTAAAAATTTAGAAATTATGGAAAATGAAAATTTAATTGAGCGATCTGCGCAAATGGGTTCTCTTTTATTAGAGCAATTAAAAGAAGAAATTGGGGAGCATCCACTTGTTGGAGATATTAGAGGAAAAGGTCTACTAGTGGGAATTGAACTAGTAAACGATAAAGAGACGAAAGAGCCAATTGATAACGACAAAATTGCAAGTGTTGTAAATGCTTGCAAAGAAAAAGGGTTAATTATAGGTAGAAACGGTATGACAACAGCAGGATATAATAACGTCTTAACATTAGCGCCACCACTTGTTATTTCAAGTGAAGAAATTGCCTTTGTTGTTGGAACGTTGAAGACAGCGATGGAACGCATTTAATGAATCGAGCGAGCTGTGATTACAGCTCGCTTTTGTTTATCCCACTTAATGGGCAGTAAGACCCCCACCTCAAAATGCAGCGAAAGCAAAGGAGTTAGGTGGGGGTCGGGCTGCCCATTAAAGTCCGATTGGTGAGGGCTGATTAAAGTTTCACTTTATTAGGTGAAATATGATACGTTTTCAAAGGGAGGGAAATTATTATGAAGAAATATGATCCTAGTCAACATTATCACATCGGATATTATGAAGATGGATATGATTTAGAAGTGACAGCGTACAAAAGAATACATGAACCAGTTTGGGATGCTTATATTCCACACTATGAGGTAGACGATTTTTATAAGAAAGTGGAGGAAATGAAGCTAGGTGAATATGTAGATGATTATGGCATTATGGTGTATTCATTTCGTAATGATATTGATGATGATGAAGCGCGAATTATTTTTGAAAAATGGTTAAAAACGAACGGGATTGTTTAAAGATAAAACGAAAAAGAAGCTTACTATCTTATAAGATAGTAAGCTTCTTTTTTATTAAACTTATTTACTTGCTTTCATTGCTTTATCTTTTGCACCAAAAGTGTATTTTAACATTGGTGGTGTAATCATTGTAGTTAAAATAACGACAATAACGATAGCTGTAAAGTAATCTTGTGCTAGTAGACCTGAAGAAAGTCCTGTTCCTGCGATGATAAGTGCAACTTCACCACGAGAAACCATTCCAGAACCGATAATTGCAGAAGACTTAGCGTCAAATCCAGTCATTCGTGCACCTAAGCCACAACCGATTAGTTTCGTTAATACAGCGATTACTGTTAATGCTAGGATGAACCAAATTTGATCGCCAATACCGTCAAATGTAATATTCATACCGATACTTACGAAGAATACTGGAACGAACATAGCGTAAGCAATTGGTTCTACTTTCTTTTCTACCTCATGTTTGTAGTTCGTTTGAGAAATTGCGATACCAGCTGCGAAAGCACCGATAATACCAGCAATTCCTAATAGTTCGCCGAAATATGCGAATGAGAAACAGATGATAAGAGCCGCGCTCACGATAGACTCAGATACGCGTAGCGGTGATAACCAGCGCATAATCGCAGGAACACCTTTCCATCCGATTAAAATAATAGAAGCGAAGAATACAACTTTCTTCAAGATAATCATTGTTAAGTTAACATCGTCTGTACCTAGGAAACTCATTGCAAATGCTAATAAAATAACGACAAGAATGTCATCAAATACAGCTGCACCCAGCATAGTTGTACTTTCACGTGTTTTCATCTTTCCTAAATCGCGAAGTGTTTGTACGGAAATACTAACACTTGTCGCACATAGAAGTAATCCTAAAAATACAGCATTTCCTTGTTCCATTCCCATAATAAGACCAGAAACGTAACCACCTACGAATGGAAGAATGATACCTCCGAGTGCAACAGCTAAAGAAGAATTACGATTTGCGTTTAATTCCTCTAAGTCTGTTTCAAGTCCTGCCATAAACATTAAAAGAATAACACCAACATTACTTAATTGTGTTAGAAGTTCTGAGTTTTCAATCCAACCTAATACAGCTGGACCGATAACGATACCGACAATTAATTTACCTAGTACAGAAGGTTGACCTAATCTAACACTAAGATCACCAGCAAGCTTTGTACTTAATAAAATAAGTGCAATTTGAAAGAAAAATTCGAATTCCATCGGATCCTCTCCTTATCATTTTTATTTTTATCATACGATTTCTCGGAATTTGCCTAATGAAAATATGTAAAACCCATTAAACAAAGGGTCTGATTACGAGTTCTTTTGAACTTGTAATTTGAACCTGTAATTAATATATAATAGATTTTACAAAAAATCAATGAAAAAATAGGGGCTTTTTTAGAGAGAGACTGTGTAATTGGGGATATACATATAAGAGTAGCGTGTGAATTTATATATGTATGAAATAGTATGAAGTCCTTTTTCATTACAAATAATAAAGCCTAAATGTTATTTCACGAATTATAAATGTGAAAGGGAGGACTTATCATTTGAAGTCATTAAAAAACAACTTGTCTATCGTTGCTTTAGGTGGAGTAAATGAAATAGGGAAAAATATGTATGTTATTCAATTTGAAAATGATATTGTCGTTATTGACTGTGGATCAAAATTTCCAGATGAAAGTTTATTAGGAATTGATTTAATCATTCCAGATGTCACCTACTTACAAGAAAATAAAGAAAAAATTCGCGGATTAGTCGTGACGCATGGACATGAAGACCATATTGGGGGAATACCATATTTTTTAAAACAACTAAACGTACCAATCTATGCGACGAAGTTAACGTTAGGTTTAATTGAAATTAAATTAAAGGAACATAACCTTCAAGATAATACAGAATTAATCGTGATTCATTCAGAATCAGAAATTGATTTCGGTGCTATTAAGACAACTTTCTTTAAAACGAATCATAGTATTCCAGATTGCCTCGGTATTGTTTTTCATACACCAGAAGGTACTATAGTACATACAGGTGATTTTAAATTTGATTTAACACCAGTTAATAATCAACATCCTGATATTCATAAAATGGCTAAAATAGGTAGTGAAGGTGTATTAGCTTTACTATCTGAAAGTACAAATGCAGAACGACCTGGATTTACCCCATCAGAAAGGTCGGTGGGGGAACGGATAGAGGAAATATTTATGAAAGCAAATAGGAAAGTGATTATTTCTACTTTTGCTTCTAATGTGAATCGTGTTCAGCAAATAGTTGAAGCTTGTATAAAAACAAATCGAAAACTGGCTTTGCTCGGCAGAAGTATGGTAAATGTAGTAGAAGTTGCTCTAGAGAAAGGGTATCTAAATATTCCAGATGGTATGCTAATTGAAGCAAATGAGGTAAATAATTTAGATCCAAAGCAGGTCGCAATACTTTGTACAGGAAGTCAAGGAGAACCAATGGCAGCTTTAGCGCGTTTAGCTAGTGGAAACTATAGGCAAGTAGATGTTTTACCAGAAGATACAGTTATTATAGCTGCGACTCCTATTCCAGGAAATGAACGTAATGTTTCGCGAATTATCGATAACTTATTTGCATTAGGGGCAAGAGTGATTTACGGATCAGGCAGTTCTACTGGAGTCCATGTATCTGGCCATGCATATCAAGAAGAATTAAAGTTAATGCTCACATTAATGAAGCCAAAATATTTTATCCCCATTCATGGAGAGTTTAGAATGCTACATCACCATAGCTTGCTAGCGGAATCAATTGGTGTTGAAAAAGAAAATATCTTTATCGTTCGTAATGGAGATGTTGTAGATATAAGTAATCAAGTGGCAATTCAATCGAGAAAAATACAAGCAGGAAATATATATGTAGATGGATTAGGAATTGGTGATGTTGGAAATGCATTATTACGTGATCGAAAACAACTTTCAGAAGATGGAATGCTCGTTATAGTTATTACTTTTAATAAAGTGGATGGAGAAATAATTTCAGGTCCTGATATTATTTCTCGTGGATTCGTCTATGTTCGTGATTCAGAAGAATTTTTGAAGGAATTAAATAAATTAGCTGTTATTACGATTAATAATGTAAAGAAAGAGAAAGTGAATAGCTGGGGTATTTTGAAAAGAGAAGTAAGAGAAGCTTTAGGGAAGTATATATATACGAGTACGAAAAGAAAACCGATGATTCTTCCTATAATTATAGAGGTGTAATAATGAATAAAAAGAATTCTCTTAAGGGAATTCTTTTTTGTTTTGAAGATAGAATGAACGTATAATGAAATAAATAGAAATGGAAGGGAATAAAAGATGTTATTAAACAAACGCTTTACAATTGGAGAAATGGCAAAAATGCATAATATAGCGGAATCTACTTTACGTTATTATGATGAAAAAGGAATTTTTCATCCGTCCATTGTGGACCCACAAACAAATTACCGCTATTACACAATCGATCAATTTTCACTATTAGATACGATTAAGTTTTTACGCCAATTAAATATTCCATTAAAGGAAATTAAGAAATATATTGATGAAAGAAATCCAGCATACGCACTCAATTTGTTGGAAAAACAACAAGAAATGATGTTGAAAAAACAAAGAGAAATTGAGTATGCTTTGGCGAAAATGGAGCATAGAATTCATTTGATTAAGGAAGCAACAAAAGCAAAAGCTAAACAAATGGTAATAAAAGAGATCCCGCGGCGAAAAATAACAGCCATTGCGGTTGCTCCGAATACGACGGATGATATGTTTGAGTACTACATCCATTCGTTGCAAAAAAATATGAGGCAAATGGATGATAGTTTATTTTCTGGAGATATTGGTGTAACAGTTGCGAAAAAAGGATTCATGCAAAATGAGTTTCAAGCGTATAGTAGCGTGTTTATTCTTTTGGATTATATGCCGTATGAAGTGCATAATTCAGATGAGATTAAGGAAGGTTTATATGCTTGTTCTTATCATCATGGACCGTATGAAGAAACAGATGCAACGTATAAGGAATTACTTGCATACATTGATCAAGAAGGATATGAAGTAAGTGGAGATGCGATTGAGATTGGATTAATCGATTGGTCTGTAACAGAAAATCCAGAGGAGCAAGTAACAGAAATTCAAATTCCTATCATGAAAAAATAAAACAATAAGCTGTAGCACTCGTATCATTACAAATGGGTATTAAATACGATAATTCAGTTACCTATTTTTTAAATTCTCTATTGACCTTCAAGTTACTTGAAGGTTTAAACTAAGAAAAGAGAGTTGAAAAAAGGAGCATAATAGTATGGAAGCAACAGAAAAATTAAGAGAAAAACCGATAAAAAGTTTATTTATTTCTTATTTAATACCAGCTGTTCTAGGAATGGTATTAATGTCGGTTAATATTGTAATTGATGCGGTAATGATTAGTCGGGGAGTTGGAGCAAATGGATTGGCAGGAGTAAACGTGGCTATTCCAGCGTTTTCAATTTTCTTCTCTATTTCATTATGGATTGGAATGGGCGGGGCAACGTTATATTCCATTGCATTAGGTGAAAATAAAATTGAAAGAGCAAGGTCTATTTTTACTCAATCCATGACGGTAGCAGTCATTATTGTAGGCGTTTTAGCGGCAATTTGCTTATGGAGAATAGAAGATTTAGCATACGTATTCGGTGCGAATGAAGTAATTTTACCGTATGCGTTAGACTATTTACACGTATTATTAACATTTGGAATGATATACGTTTTAGAAAATATTTTAAGTACATTTATACGAAATGATGGAAATCCTAATTTAGCAATGGCAGGTTTAGTTGTAACAGCTGTATTAAATATAGTGTTTGACTATATCTTTATTTTCATCTTTAAATGGGGCGTAACAGGAGCTGCTTCAGCAACTATTCTTTCAGCAGCGATTGGTTTCCTTGTATTATTAACGCATTTCTTTAGAAAAAGTAGTATTTTAAAATGGACGAAATTCCATTTTGAATGGGATACAGTAAAACAAATTATGATAATCGGTTTCCCGAGCTTTACAGCAGAAAGTACAGTAGCGATTGTAACGATTGGTTTTAATATTGCATTCGTTCAATATGCAGGAGAAGTAGGAGTCGCTTCTTATGCGATGGTGAATAGTATTCATGCAATGACATTACTATTATTCTTTGGTGTAGGTGCAACATTACAACCGATTGCTAGTTTCCATTATGGTGCAAATTTAGCAGAGAGACTTCGTGAAGGATTGCAGTTTGCAGTGAAAATTGCAGTTGTACTTGGAGGCGTTGCAATAATTGTCGGATTATTCTTCGGGAAATATATTATTGGTCTATTTGATGTCCAATCTCCAGAGTTATTGGAGTTAACATTAACAGGTATGAGCTTGTTCTTTATCCAATATGTATTTTTAGGCTATAACATTGTGTATGGAGAGTACTTCCAATCAGTGCGACAAACGACAAAATCAGTACTTATTATAATGAGCCGAGGGTTGCTATTTATTATTCCATTATTATGGATTATGCCGAAATTATTTGGGATAAACGGAATTTGGCTCGTTATGCCAGTAGCGGAAGTATTGACAGCGATTATCGTATTTACGATGAATCGTATGAAACATCCTGTGCCATTAAACATGGCAGGCGAGAAAGAAGCAATATGATGAAGAAAATCCCCTTGAGCAAGTAAGGGGATTTTTTATTCTTTTAAACTAATAGCAAAAGATCCATCCGTTTCTTGAACAGACGCAAAGGCAACGTTTTTAATATTTGTGATGCCTTTTTCTTTTAATTCTTTATATAACCACTTTTCGTCCTTATGAATTAACTTTAAGTTATCGTATTGAATTTGTGAATCAACGATAAGGGCAATTGGTAATCCAGCATACTTAACATCTATGTTCAAATCTTTCGGAGTTAATGGGACAAGTTCACGCTTTGGTAAAATGCTAATGGCTCCATTCGCTTCTAAAATAGCGTATTCAATTTCATGAACACTTGGATATCCTGCGACACGAAGGTTAGAAAGTAATTCAGCAATGGGATACCTACTTTTTTGTAAGTTCTCAAAAATAATATCACCATGTTTAATTAAAATAATCGGGTGTCCGAGAATGAAACGATTTAGTTTGTTGAATAGGCTTAATTTTGTAAGGATTAAATGCAAACATGTAATAACGACCATACCGAGAAAAGCTTGCAAAGCACCAGAGACTGGTATGGCCTGAAAAGCTAAATAAGATAAAAAGATAATAGCACCAAAATCATGAGGAGTTAGTTGTGCTAAAGCTGATTTACCGAGCATCTTAAGTGATAGTAAAAATAAGATAAAAAAGAACGATACGTTACATAAAAAGAGAAGCAATAGAGACACTCCTTCGTGCAAAGTTGTACTTACTGTTCCCGAAAGAAATATAAATATTACTTTCTAGAGGATAAATTAGGTTGAATTGGAATTTGTCTGTATACAAACAAATAAATGGATATTATCATGAAAGAAGCAAAGAACATAGGAGTATATAGATATGAGAAAGAAAAAAATAATGAAGTATATGATAGGAATGATAATGGTTTGCGCCGTTTATGTGGGATTTTTACAATATAACATTTATAAGCATGGGCAAATGAATGCGACCTATGAAGCTGATTATATCATTGTATTAGGCTCGAAAGTAAACGGAACGAAACCATCGTACTCATTGCAATATCGTATTGATAAAGCAGCTGAGTATTTGAAAGCACATGAGAAAGCAATTGCTATTGTGTCTGGAGGAAAAGGAAAAGGGGAAGATATTTCAGAAGCATTAGCAATGAAAAATGAATTAATAAAACTAAAAATTGCAGAAGACCGCATTATAATGGAAGATAAGTCAACGAGTACAGATGAAAATATTAAATTCTCAAAACCTTTAATTCCGGACAATATGAAAAAAGGACTGATCGTAACAAATGACTTCCATATGTTTAGAGCGAAAAAAATAGCAGCTAAGCAAGGTTTACAATTAGAAGGTCTTCCGGCCGAAACACCAAAGCGAATTGTCATTCCATCGAATATACGTGAATATTTAGCCATTACGCAATATTGGTTTATGAATCGAATATAGTGGACGTGGTCCCGCCTAGCATTCTAGGCGGGATTTTTTGAGGGGAATCTTACAAATATGTCATCTTAATGAAAGGTAAAGCGATAGTTTCTAGAATGGATTCCTGACATAATGAAGATAACAAAAACTATTTAGAGGTGAATCGGATGAAAGGAAATAATATATTATCTTCACTATGTTACTTTAGTATCTTTTTTGCACCATTTTTACTACCAATTATAGTGTACTTCGTTGCAGAGGATGAAGTGAAATATCACGCGAAAAAAGCATTTTGGTCACATATTTTCCCGTATGCAATTTTATTCGGAGGGGTAGCGATATCAGGAATATACGGTTTAGGATTCAATCAATCTGACGGTGCTGGAATTGGGATCATGATCACATATGCAGTGTTCATTCTTGTAGGGATTTATTACTTCATTTGGAATATCGTAAAAGGTGTTAAAGTGTTGAAAACAGCGCAATAAGATAAGGGATAATTTGGAATGAATTTGTCGTTATTTGTCGGTAAGTCGATATATTGAAAAAATCGTCGATATAATTTCATTTACCGTATTAATAGATCTTTTAAAAGGAGCAATTCAAAAAGAATTGCTCTTTTTGTGCTTATAAGTTGTGAATATTGGAAAAGATATGTTAATTTTTCATTAGGAAGAGAAAAAAGGAGTGATTTTCATGAATGAGATGATACATAAAATGGAGCAACACGTTTCAGTTCGTAAATATAAAGAAGAATCCATTCCGAAAGATGTAGTAGAAAGAATGGTGCAAGCTGCGCAGCATGCTGCTTCCTCGCATTTTGTACAAGCTTACTCTGTTATATATGTAACCGATCAAGACTTAAAGGCGAAACTAGCAGAGTTATCCGAAAATCGTCATGTGAAGGACTGCGCAGCATTCTTTGTTTGTTGTGCAGATTTAAAACGACTTGAAATGGCATGTGAAAAACATGGTACAGAGATAAAGCATGAAGGAGTAGAAGACTTTATCGTAGCAACGGTAGATGCTTCACTCTTTGCGCAAAACTTGGCGTTAGCAGCAGAATCGTTAGGATACGGTATTTGTTATATTGGTGGTATTCGTAATAATCCGGGAGAAGTGAGCGAATTGCTTCATTTACCAGATAAAGTATATCCTGTATTCGGAATGACAGTCGGTGTATCAGATGAAGATCATGGAGTAAAACCACGCTTACCAGTAGCAGCAATCCTTCATGAAAATGGATATGATGAAAAGAAATATGATGAATTACTAAACGAATACGATGAAACGATGAGCGCGTATTATAAAGAAAGATCATCAAATAAGAAAAACGCAACATGGACGGAATCGATGAGTTCGTTTATGTCTAAAGAAAAAAGAATGCATATGAAAGAGTTTTTAAGTGAAAAAGGATTTAATAAGAAATGAGTAAAAAGGCAGATCTGAAGCGAAGGAGAACTTGCAATATTTTAAAAATGTAACAGAGCTTTGTGATGAAACGTTAGTTTAAGTGAATAGTTTGATTGCTAATGCCTAAGTTCAGAATGTAGATACCACTTTCTGAACTTAGGTATTTTATTTGTTATCATATACATAAAAATTAAAAAATTTTTACAAAAGTGATAGAAAATGAGAATGAAATGCCAATAGTAAGTAAAGGCAGCTGCTAAAGGGGAATTGAGGAAGGAAGATGTTTATGATTTTCGATTCTGAAGTGGATTTAATTACAGCTATGAAAAAACGTGATCAAGATGCTTTGAAAGAAGTAATTGATCAATATGGAAAATTAATTTTATACATTATTCATAAATTATTAAGTAGCCCTATGGAGAAACAATATGTGGATGATTGTTATAAGGATGTATTTACTGTCATTTGGTTTCATATCGAACAATTTGATATGGAAAAGGGAAACTTCAAATCTTGGATGATTGGTATTACTAAATTAAAGACATTGGAATATAAAAAGAAAGTATATAAAGAGAATAAAGTCGATAAAGACGTAGAGATAGATACAGGTGTCCATGATAGGTATGAAATAGAACAAGAAGAAGAGATTATGGAAATAGTCCAAGATTTAAACAAGAAGGATCGATATATCTTTTTAAAGAGGTACATTGATGGATATTCCATTGACGATATTGCAAAAGAATTAAAAGTAACGGCGGATTATATATACAATCGAATTTCTCGTGGGAAGAAAAAAATTCAAAAACTATGGAAAGGGAGTGTGTAATATGGATAAAAGATTATTATCTATGTTAAATGAGCTCCAATATTCAGATGAAGAAATTGCACGTTTAGAGAAAGAAGCGGATGAGACTATCAATATAGATAAGTATTATGTGAAAAACGGAGAATTATTGAAGAAATTAACGGTGCAAATGTTGGAAGAATCAGTTCGGAAAGATTTACAAGAAGGAGAAGAAATCGAATGCGAAATATTAGTAGAAGAGGGGAGTCTTGTAAATTCTAAAGTTATACCGAATATATTAACGGCAGGTGCTGCTTTTTATTATTACATTGTTTTAACAAATACAAGATTACGAATTAAATCGTTAGATTGTTATTTCAAAGAAATAAATGAGTACAATGTGCTAATTAGTTCAATTCAAGCAGTTTCGAGACATAAAAAAATGAAGAATGTATATGGAATTACTATAGATAATAACTATATACAATTAGGAAGTACCGAGCATGAGCAAGAATTGAAAACGGTAATTGAGAAGCTAAAACAACGAGGGGTGAAAGAAGAGAGATATAAAGAGTTTGAAAAAAGTTGGCTGATTTTTTTCAATGTGTTTGTAATAGCGATAGGTGGGCTTCTAGTTTTAAAATATTTAATTTGAAAATAAAAAGCGGCATAATAGCCGCTTTTTATTGTTATCACGTTCAAAAATATTGAAAACTTATCCGTTATGACACAAACTAAAGCAACTTCTATAACGAATGCAAACTTTCAATAAGAAGATACATGCCCGTGCAACTTAAAAGGATGTACGTAAATATTTTAAAAATCCGTTGATTAAGCCATTTGAAAATAATTTGACCTATATACAAACCTAGAAATACGATTGGAATAGCGTAAAAACTTGATTCCCAAATTGTTTTGTTTGTGCCAGTAAAGAGTATTTGCGTTAGTAGACTAATGAAATATATAAATAGATAAAAAGCTAAAGTAGTTGCTCTCAGCTTCTCTTTTTTTGTATCAGTTCCTGTAAAGTACAGTAACAGAGGTGGTCCCGGCATACCGATACTTGTCGTTAAAAGACCGGATAATCCTCCCGCTAAGAAATCTCTAGATTTTGTTGATTGAATCTTAAAGTTACAGATTAGCATCAACGTTAATAGTAAGAGCAAGATGCTAATTGCTAATTTAAACGTATTGATGTTAATGGAAACGAAAATGAAAATACCAAAAGGAACACCAACTATACTGCCGACAATTAATCTTTTCAGTAGAATACAATCAATGTCCATTCTTATTTTCCAAATGAGTGATATAGAAATAATGAATGATAAAATGATATTTATTTGTATAGCTTCTTGTGGTAGAAATAACATGAGTAAGAAAGGTGTTGCCATAATAGAAAAGCCAAAACCGGTACTCGTTTGTAAAATAGAAGCTACTAATATAATACAAATGAACATGAATATAGTATTCAAAAAAGCCCCCCTACATAATCAAATTTCATTAATATTTTAACATAAAGTAAAACTTTAATCAGTGAGGGCTTACTACCTAGCAAATCGCCGCTTGTTATGTTGCGGTTAATATTTCAATGATGATCCTGTAGCCTTAAAATATTTTTCTCGTGAAGGAGTCATTACTCGGATTGCTAATAAACAGGAAAGGAAAAGGATGAGTAACGAGCTACTTATTACAGTCATTTGAACGGAAAGAAATTGTGCGGATGCTCCAATTGCTAAAATGAAAAAGATTTGGATAAAACTTTTTATGGAATCAAATACGCTATCGATACGTCCTATCATATGAACCGGGATGTTATTTTGATAAAATGTAAAAAAGCCAGTACCAGCAAATGATGAAGAAATGCCAAGTAAAATAAAACCGCCTGCCGCGACGATAAATGAATTTGAAAAGGCGAAAATTACATAGCCTATTGCTGTGAAAATTGTCCCTAATCCGATACAATATTGAATTGGTAAACGTTTGGCAAAAAGAGAGACAAGAAATGAACCGGAAACGTAAGCAGCGCCAGTTATACTAACAAGCATACTGTATTCTATATCGGTTAAAAACAGTATTTGTCTTGTAAAAACAACTTCTTGTGAATCAAGTGCCATAGCGACAAGCATAGTCGCTTGAAATAAAACGAATATGAGAATAATGTACGTTTCAGTTCGAGCGAATGAAAAAACTTGTTTCCAATCACTTCGTAATGTTTGTACGAAAGTATTTGCAACTTCTTCGCTTTGCTTTGTTTGTAACGTAATATTAGGTAAGAAATAAATGAGAATAGTAGAAAGTAGAAAGGAAAGTGAGTTGCAGTAAATTACAAAGGATGCTGAGTGCGTGGTGAGAAGTATTCCAGCAAGAGCTGGACCGATAATAAAAGCCCCGCTTGTACAAAAGCTACTCCAAGCGTTGAATTGAGCGCGTTCTTCAGCAGGTATAAGCATTGTTTTATAAGAAAATGAAGCTGGATCGAAAAATGATGTAGCGATACGAGTTAAAAAGATAAAAATATAAATGGCCCAAATAGAATCAAATAGTGGAACGCAGCCAATGAGAATTGCTCGAATTATATCTGTGATGAGCATAATGGACCGTTTGTTTAATCGATCTACTATGCTACCAGACCAAATTTTTGTAACAACGGTCGCAATTGGACCGACAATCCATAATCCTGCTACAGCAGCAGGGGAGTTTGTGCTATGTAACACCATTACGTTTAGGGCGATGAGATACATAAAATCACCTAAACGAGAAATTCCTGTTCCCGACAATAATAATAATTTATTTTTCATGAACAAATGGCCCTTTCTTTCATTGTTTTTTTAGCCTGCAGGAAATAGCGTATTCCTCTTCAGAGTGTGATTGACGAGCGGTTTTGTTTTCCCATCGTAATAAAACTTGTGTAACTTCCCAAGTAAGCTGTTGTAATTCCTCTGGAGTTAAAAATAAATGAGATACAATATGACTATCTGTATTCGTTCCTTCTGTGCCGCTTTCTTCAATATAGAAATGAGCGGATTTTGCCTTGTAATATTTTTCAATAATTCCTCGTTTTTCTTTCGTGTCTACTAATTCAAGTAACCCTCCATCGTACAAAATTTGAACGTGATAATGTACGCTACCAGCAGATTTATTTAGTTTAGTAGCTACTTGCTTTGCAGTGAGTGCTTCGTCTTTTAAAAGGTGAAGAATTTGAATACGTGTTGCATTGGAAATAAGTTTCTGCTGCTCAGCTGAAATAGTAAGCCTATCTTCAAACATTATAATATCCCCTTTCTTATAATCTAAATTTATTGTACATTCTAAAAAATTAGAACGTAAGAAAAATAAATCGCCTTTTTCCTCTGTTTTTCGACATAAATAAAAATAGCATGTACATAAACATGCTATTAAGTAATAGTAGATTCTTCATTAAGTTTCCCGCGATAAAACAGGTAAAGCCATATAAAACTTACAAATATACAGCATGTAGCTAGAAAACTACCAATTATTTGAGGAGAAAGGATTTCTAATAGCCATCCTGTAATGAACATAGAGAACTGTATAAGTGAACCGTAAATTGAGTAATGAAAGGAAAAAACTTTACCAATCATACTTTCGTGCGTGTAAGTTTGAAGTAATGTCGTATCAAGTGGAACGATGATTCCTCCTGCTATGCGCATACAGAGCAATGTAATGATACCGAAAATAAGTTGATCGGATAGAATGAATCCAAGAAAGAAAATGCCTTGTAGGAAATAGGCCCAACCAAATGCTTTTTTCATTTTTTCTTTATTGCTGGATATGTAAAGAGTAACGAGAAGGCTTCCTATCATAAGCCCAGCCCCTTGAACCGTATATAAAATCCCAATGTTCGTGTGGAAAATTTTTTCGGCATAGATTGTTAGAAGTAGCTGATAAGCGCCGCCAATTATGCCCCATGAAATGCCGACAAGAATTAATGTTAAAATGATTTTTGTTTGTAATATGTATGTATAACCATCTTTTATATCAGTAAAAAATGCTTTTTTCTTATTAAAATTAATATGAGCAGGGATACTCATACTATAAATAAAATAGGCTGAAACAAAGTAGGAAAGGCTATTTACTAAAAAAGCGAACTCAATATGTAAAGATTGTGCGATAATCCCGCCTAAAGAAGCTCCCATAATAGACATAAAACCATTCATTGTACTAGAAAGAGAATTAGCAGTTACGAAATGATTTTGATGTACGATGTTTTTTAAGGTTGCTTGTTTAGCCGGCTCAAATAAACAAGAAAGTACGGATAAACATATATTAGAAATGAAAATAATCTCAATTTTATATAGTGCGAATAAGTAAGTGAGGACGATTATGCCTCGTAAAATATCGGTAAAAATCATAATATTCTTTTTAGAAAAACGATCTACAACTCCGCCTATGAAAGGACTAAGCAGAAGCTGAGGTAAACCTTTACTTATAAAGGTGAGTGCGATCATAAATGGAGATTCCGTTATGCTATAGACGAACGTTAATAAAGCTACAGTATGAAACCAATCTCCAAGCACACTTAATGTTTGCCCATAAAATAGTTTTTTGAAGTTATTATTTGTTTTAAGAAGCGCGGAATAAGAAACTGACATAAAAAGATTAATCCTTATGTAATGATGATGCTTGAACTTGTTTTTTCCACTCACTTAAATACACTTTCTCCTCTGTAGGGAGTCCAACAGGTAATTGTGCAATCAATTCTAAACTATTTCCGTCAGGATCGTTAAAGTATACGGCGGCATGCGCTAACTCTGGAAAAACAATTGGTTCAATTGGCTCCATTCCAAAATCTTTTCGTGCTGAAATTCCTTTTTGGTTTAGCCAATGTATTGCATGTTCTAAATCATGTAAGCTTACTTGAAAGGCGATGTGTCGTAAAGAGGGATGATAATTTACTTTGTATTCTGTACCTTCCCAAAGACCGAGCCAACTTTCATTTTCCTTAATCCAAAAGAAAGCAATATCGTCTCCTCTTTTATATAATTTTAGTCCTAGCGATTCGTAAAAAGGTATAGACACTTCTAAGTTACGGACAGGTAAATGTGCTTCGTAAAGACCTTTAATCATTGTAATCCTCCTAAGTAAAAATATTTCTTATTTCATAGTAAACGTTTTTTATTAGTTGAAATCACAAAAAAGAGGGACATAACTTCATACGAAAGTATGAAAAAAACAGCTCAAATATGAGCTGTTTTCTTATAGTTTTTCGTTCATTTGTTAAGGATAGGATATATTAGTATCCGTATCCGCCGCCACCCCAACAGCTACATCCGATGATGATTAGAAGGATGAATAGTACGATAAGCAAAGCAAATCCACCGCCGAAACCAGCGCAACTTCCACCATAACTCATATGTTTTCCTCCTTTTGAGTAAGTTAATCTATATAATTCATGGACTACTGTATACAGTATGTTTTTCGTATGGAAAAGGAGCCAGTCTCTTGAGTAATTAGACAAACGCCTGTATGGTCATTTTGATTGTATATGGAGCTAGGAGTATGTGAAGAAATCATTATATATTTCGCGATTTGTTCATAAAAAATATAAAAATTGTAAAAAAAACCATTTTTATATTTTTTTATGAGAGGATTTGTACTATAATTTTACAAGTAATATTATGGGAAAAGGGAGTTTTAGTGAAGAGATGGAGATGGGACAACTACAAAATAAAATAGAAACTAAAAAGAAAGAGCTAATTCAACTTGTTGCTAGACATGGATTGGATCATGATAAAGTTTTGTTATTTAGCCGAGATTTAGATATACTTATTAATAAGTTTATGAATGTGAAAGATAAAGTACATAAATAATTTGCAGTTTTTTATATTAAGATATTCAACGAAGAGGAGAGAGATATATTTGGAACATTTACAAGAAGAGCTATATAAACAAATAAAAGAAGAAAAAGGTATTGTTACAATTTTTTTAAAGAGTGGCGTTAGAATAGTAGGAGAAGTTGTTGCAATAGACAAATTTACCGTTTTAATGTTAGTTGATGGAAAACAACAACTTATTTACAAGCAGGCTGTATCAACAATAATGAAATAAGACACTCGTACTGAGTGTCTTATTTCATTATTGTTTGCAAGCTTCAACGTCAATGCCGGCAGCTAATAATTTTTTTTCACCATCTTGCTCAATGATTTTTTGTAATTTAGATAGGAAAGAATCAAAGTTTGTATGCTTTGCTACTTGGAATGTCATTTTATGCTCAATTGGCAACCACGTATCAATATCAGCTTCGTTATGCTGAATTTTTACCTCAAGCTTATCAAGTGCGTTAGCAACTTTTGCTTCGTATGTTTCTTTCGCTTCAAACTCCATCCATAAATCATATAATTCCTCGCCGAGAGAACCTTTTAATGTTCGTTTAATATTTAAAATTGCTTCTTGTTCATTTATTTGTTTTTGTAATTGTAATTCATGACTATTCATTGTATCAAAAGCAGGAATATCACCAGCTTCTGCTTCGACTAGATCGTGAATAATAACCATTTTAAGTAATTTTTCAATATTTACTTTCTGATCTAAATAAGGTTCAACTAAAATGGCCATTAGAGACATGCGCCACGTATGTTCAGCAACGCTTTCTTGACGTCCGTTAGAAAGCCAGCTATGTCGCATTTCATATTTTAGTTTTTCTGCTAGTGCAATGACTTGTAAAATGTTATGTTCCATCGTGATCCTCCTCATATTTCTATACTATAATTCTAATATGGAAATGAAATGTGTCAATTTTATGAGTATATTGCGATAAATAGATGATGAGCGTATAATAAGCATTATATGTGAAAACGCATTATTAAAATAAAAAAATGTTTTATAAAAATGAAAAGGAAAGGGCAGGAATATGGGAGACAAAAATCAAGGATTTGCTAGACCAGAAAGAAGAAAAAGGAAGTTTGACATTTCTAGCCCATTTGGCATTTTAGTAGGTTTTGCTATAGTGATAGCGGCAATTATGCTTGGTGGAGGCGGAATAAAAGCTTTTAAAAACTTTTTAGATGTTTCATCTATTTTAATTGTCATAGGGGGAACAACTGCGACAATTGTTGTGGCATATCGATTTGGAGAAATAAAAAAATATACGAAAAGTATTTTTACTGTTTTACATAGAAAAGAAGAAGATTTAGAACAGTTAACGGATTTGTTTGTTGATTTTTCGAAAAAATCTAAAAAACACGGTTTACTTTCTTTAGAGGTTGATGGAGAGCAGGTGGACAATCCTTTTATTCAAAAAGGAATTCGATTAATGTTAAGTGGTTACGATGAAGAGGAATTAAAAGAAGTGTTAATGAAAGATGTTGAAACGGAAGTGTATGAATTAAGAAAAGGGGCAGTATTATTAGATAAAATTGGCGATTTCGCTCCGGCTTGGGGTATGATAGGGACTTTAATTGGTCTTATCATTATGCTTCAAAACTTGCAAGACACATCGCAAATTGGTACAGGGATGGCAGTTGCGATGTTAACGACATTGTATGGATCAGTACTTGCAAATATGATTGCAATCCCTCTTGCTGAAAAAGTGTATCGTGGTATTGAAGATTTATATACAGAGAAGAAGTTTGTTATTGAAGCAATTTCAGAATTGTATCGTGGACAAATTCCGTCTAAATTAAAGTTAAAACTCGATACGTATGTATACGAAACAAAGATAAAAAAAGTAAAACGAGCAGCCTAATATTGCAAGGAGTGGTATGGTGATGATAAAACGACCGCAAAAGGGATCGCCTCGTTGGATGACGACTTTTACAGATTTAACGATGTTATTATTAACTTTCTTTGTATTACTAGTTGCTACTTCAAAGCAGGATGCAGTAAAATTGTCAAAGATGCTTGAAAAGTTTAGTGATACGGAGCAAGTTGATGCAAAAGTAATGGAAAATACTATACCAGATATTTCACATGAAAAAAATGATGAAAAAATGGTCTCAAAAAAGCGAATGGACGACTTGTACAAAAAGTTAAAAGCATATGTAGATAATAACGGTATTAGTCAAGTGAATGTATATCGAGAAGATACAGGGGTAAGCGTTGTTATAGTAGATAATTTAATATTTGATACAGGTGATGCGAACGTTAAGCCTGAAGCAAAAGAAATTATTAGCAAATTAGTCGGATTTTTTCAATCCGTACCAAACTCAATTGTTGTGGAGGGGCATACAGATAGTAGACCGATCCATAATGAAAAGTTCCCTTCTAATTGGGAATTATCTTCAGCACGAGCAGCTAATATGATCCACCATTTAATTGAAGTGTATAATGTGGAGGATAAAAGGTTAGCTGCGGTAGGATATGCAGACACAAAGCCAGTTGTACCGAATGATTCACCGCAAAATTGGGAGAAAAACCGTCGCGTTGTCATTTATATTAAAGAATAGTATTTTAGTATTTTAGTAATAAAATACTAAAATGCAGAAATTCTTTTAAAAAAATATTAAATTTTATCGTTTTATTTTGTATAATGAGTGAGAATGATAAGGTGAAATATTAAGATATATTTATACATAGAAGGAGAGAATCAAAAAGAATGGCACATAAAATTTTAGTTGTAGATGATGCGATGTTCATGCGAACAATGATTAAAAACTTATTAAAAAGTAATTCTGAATTTGAAGTAATCGGAGAAGCGGAAAATGGAGTGGAGGCAATTCAAAAATATAAAGAACTTCAACCTGATATTGTAACATTAGATATTACTATGCCAGAAATGGACGGACTTGAAGCATTAAAAGAAATTATGAAAATTGATTCAAGTGCAAAGGTTGTTATTTGTTCAGCAATGGGACAACAAGGTATGGTATTAGATGCAATTAAGGGCGGGGCAAAAGACTTTATTGTAAAGCCATTCCAAGCAGATCGCGTAATCGAAGCTTTAACAAAAGTAGCAAATAGCTAATATAAAAGGGGTGCCACAAGGAATCAAAACAGTGATAACGGATAGATGTGTGGCCCCTTTTTTCTCATTTTAAAACACTAAATTGTTATACATAAATGAAATGTTTGTTAGACAGGTAGGGGATGAAAATGCAAACAGATCTATTAAATATATTTTTTGAAGAATCGGAAGAACATTTACAGTCGCTAAATGAAAATGTGCTAACTTTAGAACAAAATCCCACTGATATGGATGTTGTGGGAGAAATATTCCGCTCAGCCCATACATTTAAAGGTATGTCTGCGAGTATGGAATTTACGGAAATGGCGGATTTAACGCATAAAATGGAAAACGTTTTAGATGAAATTCGTCATGGGAATATAGTAGTACATGCGGATATTATTGATGTGATTTTTGAATGCATTGATAATTTAGAGAAAATGGTTGCAGATGTGCAGCAAGGCGGAATGGGTAATATTGATGTAGTCGCAACGAAGCAAAAATTAGAAGCGTTATTGAACGGAAATGTAGAAACTTCTATGGAACATGTAGAGCAAGAGTCTATAAACAATGATGATGCAGTTTCGCATGAAGTGCATATAACCGTTGAACAGCAAGCTATTTTAAAAGCAGTACGTGCCATTATGTGTATTGAAGCACTGCAAAATATAGGCGATATACAAAAAACGGTTCCTAGTATTGAAGAAATCGAAGCGGATGCTTTCGGGTTTGAGTTTACAGTATTTATGAATACGGATCGTAGTGAAGAAGAATTGAAACAGGTAGTGCTTCATGTTTCTGAAATTGAGAAAGTAGTAGTGAAACAAGGAGAATTATTACAGGAAGTAGATTCGATGGTTGCTACGCAAGAAACTACGCGAGTAGAAGAAATGATACAGCCGTCTGTAGTTGCGCAGGTGGAAGCACCTATTGAGACAGCGAAGCAACCTGCAAGTACTACGCCAACTAAAAGCACTGCAAAAACGAAAAATGCTAAAGGTGAGAATCGTTCCATTCGTGTGCAGCTAGAGAAAATTGAACGATTAATGAATATGTTTGAAGAGAGTGTAATTGAGCGTGGTCGCATAGATGAATTGGCACAAGCAATTCAAAACAAAGAATTAATTGAGCATTTAAATCGATTAGGCGATATTTCAAAAGATATTCAAAATGTACTTCTAAACATGCGTATGGTGCCGATTGAAACAGTCTTTAATCGTTTCCCGCGTATGGTGCGTATGTTAGCGAAAGATTTAGGGAAGAAAATCGATTTACAAATTACGGGTGAAGATACAGAAGTTGATAAAATTGTTATTGATGAAATCGGTGATCCACTCGTTCATTTAATTCGTAATGCAATTGATCATGGTATTGAGACTGTTGAAAAACGTCGTGATGCAGGGAAAAATGAGACGGGTACAATTAAATTAGAAGCGTTCCATAGTGGAAATCATGTCGTAATTCAAATTA
Source organism: Bacillus cereus group sp. BcHK124 (assembly GCF_027712065.1). Classification (NCBI taxonomy): domain Bacteria; kingdom Bacillati; phylum Bacillota; class Bacilli; order Caryophanales; family Bacillaceae; genus Bacillus; species Bacillus cereus group sp. BcHK124. The sequence continues at coordinate 76,538 of NZ_JAQFPJ010000005.1, read as the reverse complement.
CGGATGATGGAAATGGAATTCATAAAGGGAAAGTATTAGAAAAAGCGATTAAAAATGGTGTTGTAACAGAATCTGAGGCAAATAAATTAACGGATCGTGAAGTGTTTGATCTCATTTTCCAACCAGGATTTAGTACAGCAGAAGTAGTATCGGATCTTTCGGGGCGCGGGGTTGGATTAGATGTTGTAAAACATACAATCCATAGTTTAGGTGGACATTTAATTATTGATTCAGAAGAAGGAAAGGGAAGTACATTTAGAATTGAACTTCCATTAACGTTGTCCATTATTCAATCTATGCTTGTTCAAACGAATGATAAACGTTATGCTTTACCTCTTGGTAATATTGTTGAAGCAATTCGAATTAAGAGAGAAGACATCCAATCCATACAAGGAAAAGATGTGTTAAACTATCGTGATCAAATTATTGAAGTGAAGCATTTAAGTACTGTATTTGGTGAAAAAACAGTAGATGAGGCATTTGAATCATATGAAAGTCAAATGGTTCCTGTGTTAATTGTTCGTAATACACATCGTAGCTATGGACTTATTGTAAACACAATTATCGGCCAAAGAGAAATAGTCTTAAAGTCATTAGGTGATTTCTTTGCAGAGAGTTCGAACTATTTCTCTGGCGCGACGATTCTCGGCGATGGACGAGTGGTCCTCATTTTAAACCCAGAAGGTTTATAATAGGAATGAAGGAAAGCTCCCCACTTGTATACAATTGGGGAGCTTTTTGGTTAACTACATACTAATATAAAAAATTAATATATATAGCAGGAAATAAATACATGTTCACGATTTACGTAATAAGTTTGTTAAAATGTAATGAGTGTATTCATTGAATAGAAAAACAAAAATGAGGAGGCAGGGAAAATGCCTGAGCAACACACAAAAGGGGATACGAGCACAATTGTGCTAGAAAAAGAAAAGGAGCTTTTAACGCCTCAAGAATGTGATATTCTTGGCGAAATTGCAAATATATCATTTGGCTCTGCTTCGACAGTATTATCAACGATTTTAAATAGGCAAGTAAGTATAACTGCTCCTCATGTAGAGTTAGTGGATTTATACGATACAAGTGATGTTGAGGTTCCTCATGTTGTATTAAATATTTATTTTACAAAAGGATTAGATATGGAAAATCTACTTGTCCTTCAGCAAGATGTTGCTTTATCTATTGCTGATTTAATGATGATGGGGACAGGTGAAGTGGAAGAGGGAAAAGAACTTGGCGAATTAGAGCTCAGTGCTGTACAAGAAGCGATGAACCAGATGATGGGATTCGCAGCGACGTCTATGTCGGAATTCTTCCAAGATACAGTAGACATGTCACCGCCGACAATTAAAGTTGTAAAGTTATTAGAAGAGATGGAGAAAATCTCTGGAATAACAGGAAATAACACGATTGTGAAAGTGTCGTTTGACCTTAAAATAGATAATCTTGTAAACTCTAAACTCGTACAAATTGTTTCAGTTGAACATGCGAAACAAATGATAAATAAATTACTACAATTATCTGGTGGCGTAGAAGAGCAAGACGAGCCAGCAGAAGTAGCGGAAGCTGAAATTGTAGAAGAACAAGTTAAAAAAGAACAGTTAACGCAAGAAGAGAAAGATGTACTTGGGGAAATTGCCAACATTTCCATCGGTTCAGCTTCAACGGTATTATCAACGCTTTTAAATCAGCCGGTTACGATTAGTACACCCAATGTAGAAGCGATTAATGTGCGTCATTATGACGGTGTACCGGTTCCCTTTGTGATTTTAAATGTCGATTTTGTTGAAGGTTTAAAGAATGAGAACGTATTCGTATTTACGAAAGATGTTGCTTTGACAATGGTAGATTTAATGATGATGGGAACAGGGGAGATTGATCCAGAGAAAGAGCTTAGTGAATTAGAGCTGAGCGGTATTAAAGAAATCATGAACCAAATGATGGGGCATGCGGCAACAGCGATGTCAGAAATGTTTAAAGAGAAGATGGACATGACGCCGCCAGACGTTAAATTTGTCACGTTAAAAGAAGAAATGGAATATTTGGGAGAGTCAATGGAAGTGGATGAACTCGTTCAAATTACGTTCAACCTTGAAATTGGCGACTTGCTTCAATCGAAAATGTATCAAATTTTACCGATTTCAGAAGCGAAAGAAATGGTAAGACGACTGCTATATCCAATGGTGGAAGCAGAAGAAGAGATTGCAGAGGAAGAAATGGAAGAAGAGGTTGTAGAACCTGTTGTACAACCTATTGAATTTAAAGAAGTGAAACAAATTGAGCCAGTGTATATGGATACATCTATTCTACAAAATGTAGAAATGAATGTGAAATTTGTATTTGGAAGTACAGTGAAAACGATTCAAGATATATTAAGTTTACAAGAAAATGAAGCCGTTGTATTAGATGAAGATATTGATGAACCAATTCGAATTTATGTAAATGATGTATTGGTGGCGTATGGTGAACTTGTAAATGTAGATGGATTTTTCGGAGTAAAAGTGACGAAATCACTATAAGGCGTTGAAATAGTAGATGAAAAGCGTAAAGTTTTTTCTAATTTGCTGGCTATGCATACATGTGTGCTTGCTCTTCCCGCTGCAAAGTCAGGCGGAAGAGCAAAATGTGCCAGAACAAAATATAAATGAAGTGAATGTACAAGAAGAGAATAAGGAAGTTCAAGAACAGCCAGAACAGGTGGAAATGAAGCAAGATAAAGAGGAACAACAAGAAGTAAAGAATGAGCAAGAAACCGAAAAAAAGATAGAGACGGATCAAGGGATTATTACAATAAATAAGCGAGAATTAAAGATTGGCGAAGAAGTACGGATTATTATAGAGCCAAAAGAGAAAAATATTCAAAGTATAAAAGGTATGTTGCGTTTGCAAAAAAACAGTAATCTGTATGAGCAAGAAAGAATGATACCTTTTGACTATGAAGAAGAGACGAAGCGATGGATTGCTAACTATAAGGTCGGGATTTTTGATTTGCAAGGTGATTGGAACCTTCAGCTTATTCAAAGTTTTAAAGAAAATGAGAAAGAAGAGCTTATAGAAAATGAAGTGAAAGTTCCTCTTATTCGTATAAATAATGAAACACCAACAATAGATAAAGAGATGCCGAAGTTGCATAAAGTCACTATTGACGAGGCGACGGAGAATGTAATCGAACGAAAACGAGGCGATTCTATACGTGTAAGAGTGAAGGCGGCAGACGTGGAATCGGTTGTGAAAGAAGTTCGTGTTACATTAAAAGGAAAAGAAAATAAAGAGATTACATTTTTATTAGATTACAATAAGCGCGACATGGAATGGCAAAAAGTATTTGAAATAACGGATGCATTGCCAAATGGGACATACGAGCTACTTGTAGAGGTAGTAGATGCGGCTGGAAATAAACTCGTTGAAGAAAGTGAGTATGTCGTTTCTGTTTTGGAACAAAAAACAGAAGAGGATAAAAAGACAGAAGAACGAGAGAAAGAAGATAAATTAGAAAATAAAATAGAAGATAAGAAAGAAACTGAGAAGCAGGAAGACACGAAAGTAGAAATCCCGCTGCAGGAAGAAAAACAGCCAGTTGTTCAAATTCCGAAAAAAGAAGCGAAAGTAAACGACCTTATAAAAGAACCATTGAAAGAGAAAGAAAAAATTACTTATGTTATAAAAGAGCCTCTCACAGACAACAAGGAAGTAAATAATACGAAGGCTCAAAAAGATAAAGATAATAACAATCAAGTCATTTCGAAAAAGAAAGAAAAAAAAGAAGAGCCAGAAGATAAGAAAGAAACTAAAAGTGACCATGGAATACAAGCTTCTAATGTATTTGCTATTATGTCAGGTTTATTCGTACTATTTTTAGTGTTAAAGAGTAATAAAGAATGGGGCTAATTATTTCATCATAGTGGAGGCGCTTAAATGGAAATTAAACGTACGACAATTGAAAATAAGACGCTACAACCATTAAAACAGCCTGCAGCTATTTCGGAACATGAAATCCAGAAAGAACGAAAGTATAGTAATCTAGTGTTTACTGGACAGTCTAAGATTATTTCGAAAAATAATGAAATCGGGATTTTACTTGCGAGTTTAGGTGATGGAAAGGTTATGAAGGAAATGCTTTCTAAAGAGATGGATACAGTATTACAACTCTTTAAAAAGTTACATACATTATCTGGAGAAGGAAAGCAAACAGATAAAATATTTGAACAAGTCATGAGAAGCCTGCAAGGACTTGTTAAGCAGGCGCATATAAAAGAACTTCCTTTGTTAGATGGAACGTATGATTTCGCTGAAGTACAACTATCATTTGGTAGAAAGGTACACATTCCGTTATTAGATGTAAGTGCACTCCTCTCTAGCGTGGAGAGTGATTCATCAGAAGGAAATATAAATTTAATGGTAACGGTTATTACTGCGTATATCACGAAATTGTCTAACGAAACCATTTTAATTAGCGTCACGGATCGCACAGCTAAAGAGCGGGATGCAAGTGTATGGAGAGCACTTGCAGAAATGAATATGACACAATTATCACAGGCGTTGAAACAAACGATGCAAGAACATAAATGGTCAATGACGTTTCTTTTTCTCGTTATATGGGTTGCTTGTATTATTTTAATTCGAGTTATATAAGAAACGAACGGAATCACGCAATTCTTTGTTATGATTTTAGTAAATAAATACAAAAAAAGCAGGGTGCAATAATCCTGCTTTTTTCTATATTTTTTCATAAAAGAATGTATCAAAACGCTGAAGATTGAATCGTTCAGGTGTTAAAATTTGTTCTGTGCTACCGACAAATAGCACACCGCCTTTTCGTAAAGAACGGCTAAACTTTTCATACAGCTTGACTCTTGCTTCTTCAGTGAAATAGATCATTACATTACGACAAACAATTAAATCGTAATTTGTATCGAACGATTGCATTAATAGGTCATGCTGTTTGAACGTGACGTGTTGCTTAATATTTTGATGTAATGAATATACATCATCTTCTTTTGTGAAATGACGTTCTTTCAAATCGCTAGGTAATTCTTTTAAAGAACGGTCCGTATATTGACCACGTTTTGCACTCTCTAAAATATGAAAATCAAGATCCGTTGCTAGTATTTCATAGCGAAATGGAGAGAGATGTTTCGATAAAATTAAAGAGAGTGTATATGGTTCTTCGCCAGCAGCGCAAGCGGCACTCCATACTTTTAATTTTCCGTTATTTTGTTCGAGTAATTTTGGCAGTGCTTTCGATTCTAACGTTTGCCAACGTTCTTTATTTCTAAAAAACTCTGAAACGTTAATTGTAATATAGTCAATAAAACTTAAAAATAAGTTTTGATCAACACGTAAAGTACTTAAAAACGTAGTGTAGTTTTCAAAGCCTTTTCTTGAAATAAAAGCATCGATCCTACGGCGCATCCTATCTTGTTTATACGAAGCGATATCCATATTGAATTGTTGTTTAAAACTCGCGATAAAATGATCATAATCTTGTTCAATTATCATATTTACAATGGGCACAATAACGATATTGTGCCGCCCCCTTTACATCATACGAATTTTTTGTTCAAAGCTTTTTTTCATTTGTTTTTCATGTAAACCTGGTAAATCATAAATGACAGCATCAATCCCAGCTTCTTTTGCAATGTCAACGGGAATGACAGATGTATGTTTGTCTCCGTTATAAAAACAGAGAACTAAATCGGTATCTTCAATAATTTGTTTCACAAAAAACATATAATCAGATCGATAAATAGAGTCGGAAGGGTGATCAAAAGCAACATACTCGGCTCCGTGTGATTTTAAATAATCTACGATTTCTTGGAATTCATCTGTTACTGCTTGTAACGGTTGGAGCGTGTAAAGGCATAAATTTTGAGCGAGTCTTTCGTTTTCAACGAAAAAACGAAGTACCTCATTTTCAATAGATTTATAACATAATATGTAAATTTTATGTTTGTGAGCATAGTCAGTTAAAAATTTTTTGATTTCTTCTTGATCTAATGCTGTTAATTGATTTGAACCACAAAGAAAAATATTCATAGAATTGTGCCACCTCATGCTAAATTGTAACATATCTTCTATAAAAAATAACTGCAAAATATTAGTGTTCAGAGTATAATTATAAATAACTAGATTTTACGATTAACTTTTGGAAGAAATAAAAAAATAAATAGGTGATATATATGCTGCGTTCAATCTCGCATAATCCAATCTTATCGCATATACCGCCTGCTACTCAAATGCCGAAAGAAGCAAATGTCAGGACTGGACTTGCATTTTCGGATAATTTGCATGCAGATCCGAAAAAAGATAAGTTGTTAGAACAAATGGAAGCGTTTGTTGATAATATTGGAGAAATTAAAGAAAAAATCGAAATGGAATTAACACTTGATAACGTAATGGAATACAAAAATACGGTAAAATCATTTTTGAATTTTTACGTTGATAATGTATTGCAATATAAAGATATCATGTCTCGTCATCCGCGTTATGGCTATTCACAGAAAATGACGGTTGTAAAACAGGCGGAAATGGGATTGAATGAGTTAGAAGATGTTATGAACTTAATTAATACAAAAACAGGACATTTAGAAATGTTAAATCAAATTGGAGAAATCCACGGTTTAATTGTAAATTTAGTCTTGTAAAAGGGAAGGAAGCTATATGTATATACAATTATATGAAAAGCTCGTTATTATTCAAAAAGCATATGAAAACATTCAAACGCTTGGAGAACAAATATATGAGAATTTAAAAAATAAAAATGTAAATGCAGTTCAAAAGTTACAAGTAGAGCAATTGCAGTACATTGAAGGTTTAAAACAATTATCGAGATCATTTGAAGAAATGGTTGTTCAGTTTTGTAAAGAACAGGGAGTGGAATCATTTCGCGTAAGTGCGTTATTTTCGTATTTTTCTCAAGAAGAAATTGAGAAAATGGAAAAATTACAAAAAAACTTAATTAGATTAGAAGAAAATGTAAAAATGCTTCTTTTGAAAAATCAATATTACTTAAACGTACTATTAAAAACTACAGAAAGTATTGTGGATTCAGTTTCTGAATATAACTTAGAACGAAACAATAATTCGCAAATCTTTATGAATGAACTATTGTAAAGGGGAAGTGAAGCATTATGAGATTATCTGATTACAATACCCCGTTATCGGGTATGTTAGCGGCCCAAATGGGATTACAAACGACGAGACAAAACTTATCAAATATTCATACACCTGGCTATGTGCGCCAAATGGTGAATTACGGATCTGTTGGAGCGAGCAATGGCCATACGCCAGAACAGAGAATTGGTTATGGTGTACAAACGTTAGGTGTTGATCGTATTACAGATGAAGTGAAGACGAAACAGTTTAACGACCAATTATCTCAGCTCTCTTACTATAATTATAAGAACTCGGTTTTATCACGAGTAGAGTCTATGGTAGGAACGACAGGCAAAAACTCACTATCTAGTTTAATGGATGGATTCTTTAATGCTTTTCGAGAAGTTGCAAAAAATCCAGATCAATCAAACTATTATGATACGCTAATTTCTGAAACTGGGAAGTTTACAAGTCAGGTAAATAAACTTGCGAAAAATTTAGATTCAGTAGAAGCGCAGACGACAGAAGATATTGAAGCGCATGTCAATGAATTTAATCGTCTTGCTGACAGTTTAGCAGAAGCGAATCAAAAAATTGGGCAAGCTGGTACACAAGTGCCAAATCAACTTTTAGACGAACGTGACCGTATCGTTACAGAAATGTCTAAGTATGCCAATATAGAAGTATCTTATGAATCTATGAATCCTAATATCGCAAGTGTTAGAATGAATGGCGTTTTAACAGTGAATGGACAAGATACATATCCATTGCAATTAAATAAAACGAAAGAACCTATGTCTGTTGAAATTTACGGTTCGGAAATTCCTTTAACTAGTGGGGCAATAAAATCTGCAATCGATACGGAAGGGCAGATTGCTAGTTATAAGAAAAATCTTGAAGAGTTAATGGGTTCAGTGAAAAATCAAGTAAATACAGTGATGGGAAAAGACTTCTTCGTTGGAGATTATGCGAAAGAGTTGAAATTAAATCCAGAATTTGCGAATGATTTTTCGAAAATGAAAATATCTGCTGAAACTGCAAATAAATTGGCAGGAATTACAGATGAAGATTATAAAGATGGGCTTTCATATAAAAAAGCATTAGACCAATTCATAGTGAAGGTAGCATCTGATAAAAGTGAAGTGAACGGTTATCAAAAAATTCATGGAGACTTATTAGAAGGTATTCAGCAAGAAAAGATGAGTATCGAAGGCGTGAATATGGAAGAAGAAATGGTTAATCTAATGGCCTTCCAAAAATACTTCGTTGCGAATTCTAAAGCTATTACTACAATGAATGAAGTGTTTGATAGTCTGTTTTCAATCATTAGATAATGAGAGGTAAAAACAAAACCCTTTTCTTTTATGTTTGAAGAGAGGGCCAGCAGAGTGTAGAAGCGGTCAGTGCCTAATAGAGAACCTATCGGTGTAAGACCAGAGATACAGGGCGGTTGCCGGATAAATAAGAATGGAGGAAAGCCGGAAATAGTTCCGGTTTCACCTTCCAATCAATTTTCAATAGATAAAGGAGGAGATAGAAATGAGAGTATCTACATTTCAAAATGCAAACTGGGCAAAGAACCAGTTAATGGATTTGAATGCCCAACAGCAATATCATCGAAATCAAGTAACTTCAGGGAAGAAAAATCTTCTTATGAGTGAAGATCCACTTGCAGCAAGTAAATCATTTGCAATTCAACATTCGTTGGCGAATATTGAACAAATGCAAAAGGATATAGCGGATTCAAAAAATGTGTTAAGTCAGACGGAAAATACATTGTCAGGTATTGTGAAATCTTTAACGAGAGCGGATCAATTAACAATACAAGCGTTAAATGGACCAAATGGTGAAAAAGAATTAAAGGCAATCGGTGCCGAAATCGATCAAATTTTAAAACAAGTTGTATATTTAGCGAATACGAAAGAGCAAGGTCGTTATCTTTTTGGTGGAGATAGTGCAGAGAAACCTCCATTTGCGGATGATGGGACATACCAAGGTGGCGAAAAAGATGTAATGTGGAAGCTAAATGATGGTTATGAAATTAAAGCTTTTCGTAATGGTGAGAACTTACTAACTCCTGTTATTCAAACGTTAGTAAAGATGAAAGATGCGATGCAAAGTGGTGATCAAAAGGCGTTGCAACCGATTTTAACGGAAAATAAGAAAAACTTGGATAGTGTTATTAATCGTACAACAGAAGTGGGAGCAACGATGAACACTGTAGATACGTTTAAGACAATTTTAAGCGAGCAAAATTTAGCGCTTCAAGAAAATCGTAAAGAAATTGAAGATGTTGATTTAGCGGTAGCGATTTCTGACTTGGCGTATATTAATGCGACATATGAAGCGACGCTTAAAGCGGTTAGTACGATGAGTAAAACGAGTATTTTAGACTATATGTAATGAATAAGGAGTGAGAAATATGGCAGGAACAATAACAGGTATTGGCGGTAGACAACAGATTTGGAACCTCGGAAATAATATGATCGATACTTCTAACTTCGTTGAATTAGAAATGAATGCGTTAGATATGAGAAAAACGCCGTATACAAATGAAAAGAATAGCCTTTCACAAGATAAACTTTTATATACAAGTTTAAAATCAGAATTCAGTTCTTTCACGCAAACATTTAAAAATTTAGCGGCTTTTAAAGGAAATGAGAAAAAGGTAACAACATCACAAGATGGTTATATTAATGTCAAAGCTGATGGTGGAGCTATTCCGGGAACTTTTAATATGACGATTACACAGCTTGCGCAGCGTCATCAAATAGCTTCTGATAAAATTGACGATATAGATGCAAAGTTGAATAGAGATGAAACATTAAAACTAGGTGGTAAAGAACTAAAAATAACATCTGATATGACATATAAAGATTTAATTAATAAAATTAATGATGGAGATTACGGCGTATCAGCTTATACACTTGGAAATAAAATTTTCATGACCTCAAAAAAAGAGGGAGAAGATGGAGTAATTAATTTTAAGGACAACACATCTAAATTGTTTCAAGATATAGGGTTAGCTAATGAGGATGGTACAGCACGCAATATAATAAATGAAGCGCAAAATGCTGAATATACGATTAATGGTATTAAAGGTAATAGTTCTACCAATACGATTGAAGCCCTGCCTGGTGTGAAAATTGAATTATTAAAAGTAACTGAGCAAAAAGTAGAGGAAAAGCCAGTAGAAAATCCTGATGGAGAAAAAACAGAGGTTGATCCAAAGACAACAGAGGCGAAAGCAAAAGGGATAGAACTGAAGTTTACAGTAAGTGACTCAAACGTAACTGATGCAGCAAATGTTATTAAAAAAATGGTTGCAGATTATAATAAAGCTGTTTCTACAGTAGATATCTTTGCTGGTAAAGGCGGGGCTTTCCAAGGTCAAGCTATTATGCAAAGTGTACGCCAAGCGATGAATAGCGTCGTAACATTTTCTCAAGATGGTAATTACTTATTCTCATTTGGTATTCAATTAAAGCAAGACGGAACGATGGAAGTTAATGACGAAGCATTAACGAAAGCGTTAAAAGAGAAGCCGGATGCAGCGAAGCAATTTTTCTTTAGTTCTAACGGCTTAGGAAAAATGATGGAAGAACCACTTGATAAATTATTTGGTGATAAAGGTGTAGTTGGAGAACGAGTAAAAAACATCGATTCACGTGTAAGTGATTTAGATAAAAAGATTAAAGATATTGAAGCACAAAACTTGCAAAAACAAGATGAAATCGTGAAGAAGTATCAAAAGCTAGAAAGTACATTAGCGGCGCTAGATAGCCAATTAAAAACAATTAAAGCAATGACAAAACAAAAAAGTGATGATTAATGAAAGTTGAGGAAGTGATCGTATGCAAGCATGGCAACGTTATATGCAAAATGATATTATGACGAGTAATCCGATTAAAAATACAATTTTTATTTATGAAAGATGCATTGTAGAGTTTCGTAATTTAGAAGAGCTTTTACATACTTTTAAACTACAAGAGGGAGATGCGCTTCTTGAGAAGTTAGAACGTATTTTTGAAGAATTAAAGCTTCAATTAAACCCTGAGATTACGAAAGATTTATATGATAGTCTTTATGGTTTATATGATTGGATTAGTGTTCAAATTCAAACGATGAAAGTAACACGTGAAGCGAAAGATATTGATGCGATTGTGAAAGTGTTACAAGATTTAATAGATGGTTATCGCGGAGCGCTTGAAAATGAACAATGATATTTATCGAGCATTTGTCGGTTGTTTTAATGAAATCGGTGAATTGCAAGTGTCAGATGAAGAGTTTGCTGAGAAGAGCGCGATGTTAAATCGCTGGATGATGACATTGGATGAAGAAACGCGCGCACAAGTTGCGGCAGAAGTAAGTCCATTTATTATTAAGGCAGCACAGCATATTCGAGATAAGCAAAAGATTTTGGAAGAAATGATTATGACAAATGATGGGCGAATGAAAGCAAATTCATTTTACGGTAAATATTAATTATAAAGTGTGGAAACGGATCCCCCTTATTAAAAGGGGATCCATTCCTTCATGTAAATAAAGAATTCCGCTGATTGAGGTTTCATTTTATGACTGTAAAAAATAGAAGTAATCTAAATAATGCGAAAATAATCTGCGGCTAGTCGTAAATATGTTGAAATATTATATAGATTACTACGCGTATACAGTTTTTTTGTATTCTTTTTTATATTTTTGTATTTTTCTAAAGACAACAATGTAAAAATGGAATAAAATATGTAAGGGTACATAATAGTTAATATTTTAATAAATACATATAAGAAATTAAATAATGAAGTGAAACTTCCATCAGTGGATTATTATGCCAAAATGATAAGTTAAAAAGGAAGGGTGTGGAGTATGCCAGATTTAGTGACTGATGTAAGCCATTATATGAATTATTTAGTGACGAAACGAAATACTGTTTCTAGTAATATTGCAAATGCGAATACACCTGGCTATAAAGCACAAGACGTTACATTTGCTGAGCAACTGAATAAAAGTAGTGCATTATATAAGAGTAATACTGCGGATTTAAAGACTAATGCAGATTTATATCAAACGAATGAAATGCACTTACCGACAGTAAATACGAAAAATACATATGCGAAGATTCAAACGAAGTCAATGCAAACGAATAAAGATGGAAATAGTGTGGATGTAACGACAGAAATGCTAGATTTAATGAAAACAAACCAATTGTATGGGATTTCAATTAACGCAATTAATACACAATATGCAATTAACCAAGCAGCTCGCGGACGTTAATAGTAGAAGGAGAGACAACGATGTTTCAGGCAATTAATGCAAGTGGATCAGGGCTAACAACAGCGAGAAAATGGATGGAAGTTACTTCAAATAATATTGTAAATGCCAATACAACGGCAGCTCCGGGGGCAGATTTGTATGAGCGCCGTAGTGTAGTGCTTGAATCAAATAATAGTTTTGCGAATATGTTAGACAGTGCACCGACTAACGGGGTGAAAATAAAAAGTATTGAGGCAGACAAAACTGAAAACTTAGTGTATGATCCGACGCATCCGCATGCAAATGAAGAAGGGTATGTACGGTATCCGAATGTTGATGTGACTGCTGAAATGACGAATGTAATGGTTGCTCAAAAAATGTACGAAGCAAATACAAGTGTATTAAATGCGAATAAAAAAATGCTGGATAAAGATTTAGAAATCGGCCGAGGATAAAGGGGGAATAGGGGAAGATGAAAATCCAACCAATGTTACATACACAGCCATTTGGCGCGATTCAGTCAATTGGTGCACCGAAGAACACGCAAGCATCTGTAGTCGAGGGGAAGAAGTTTATCGATTTATTGGAAGATATGAATCAAACACAAAACAATGCGCAAACAGCTGTATATGATTTACTAACAAAAGGAGTAGGAGAAACACATGACGTTTTAATTCAGCAAAAGAAGGCTGAGTCTCAAATGAAAACGGCTGCTCTTGTACGTGATAATCTTATTGAAAATTATAAGTCACTAATTAATATGCAAATTTAGGAAAATGGACGGGTGTGTTTAAATGGAAAAGTTAAAAAATGTTTTCCAATCGTTAAAAACGTGGCATAAGTTAGTCATTGGTGCTGCGCTTTTAGCAATTGTAACAGGAGCACTTTTATACTTCACCTTGCCAGATAAATATGTTGTTGTATATCAAAATTTAAATGATGCAGACAAGCAAGAGATTACAGCAGAATTATCGAAGCTAGGTGTCGATTACCAATTAGCAGCCGATGGTTCGATTCGTGTGCAAAAGAATGATGCTCCATGGGTTCGAAAAGAAATGAATGGAATGGGCTTACCGTTTAACTCAAAAAGCGGTGAGGAAATTTTATTAGAAAGCTCGCTCGGTTCAAGTGAGCAAGATAAAAAAATGAAGCAAATTGTCGGTACGAAAAAGCAATTAGAGCAAGACATTGTAAGAAATTTTGCGACAGTTGAAACGGCAAATGTTCAAATTACATTACCTGAAAAAGAGACAATTTTTGATGAAGAAAAAGCAAAAGGAACAGCTGCAATTACGGTTGGTGTAAAGCGTGGTCAACTATTAACGGCTGATCAAGTTGCGGGTATACAGCAAATGATCAGTGCAGCAGTTCCTGGTGTAAAAGCAGAAGAAGTAAGTGTGATTGATAGTAAAAAAGGTGTTATCTCAAAAGGGGCAGATGAAGCACATGCTACTAGTTCCTCTTCTTATGAGAAAGAAGTAGAGATGCAGCACCAAATTGAAGGTAAATTAAAGCAAGATATCGATGCAACATTAATGACGATGTTTAAACCAAATGAATATAAAGTGAATACGAAAGTATCTGTAAACTACGATGAAGTTACACGTCAGTCTGAAAAATATGGTGATAAAGGTGTACTTCGTAGTAAACAAGAGCAAGAGGAAAGCTCTACTGCGCAAGAAGGTGCAGATACGAAGCAAGGCGCTGGTATTACAGCGAACGGCGAAGTACCAAATTACGGTACGAACAATAATCAAAATGGCAAAATTGTCTACGATAATAAAAATGGTAACAAAATCGAAAACTATGAAATAGATAAAACAGTTGAAACGATTAAGAAACACCCAGAGTTAACGAAAACAAATGTTGTTGTATGGGTAGATAATGATACGTTAGTAAAACGAAGAATTGATATGACAACTTTCAAAGAAGCAATCGGCACAGCTGCTGGGCTTCAAGCTGACCCGAATGGAAACTTTACAAATGGTCAAGTTAACGTTGTAACTGTTCAGTTTGATCAGCCGAAAGAAGAGAAGAAGAAAGAGCCAGAAGAAAGTGGTATAAACTGGTGGTTATTCGGTGGAATTCCAGCTGGTCTATTAGCGATTGGTGGTCTAGTATGGTTCTTATTAGCAAGACGTAAGAGAAAGAAAGAAGAAGAGGAATATGAAGAATACTTAGCAGAAGATGAAGTTGCTGCAAGTAGTGAAAGTATTATGGAAATTCCTGAAGAGAAAATAGTACCAGAGCCAAAACCTGAGCCAGAACAACCGAAAGAACCGACGTTAGATGAACAAGTGCAGGATGCTACGAAAGAACATGTAGAAGGTACTGCAAAAGTAATTAAAAAATGGTTAAACGGACAGTAAGGGAGGAACAACGATGTTAGATGAAATCTCCTCCAAAGAAAAAGCTGCCATCCTCATTCGTACATTAGATGAAGAGGTGGCAGCGAAAGTCATTGAATATATGACGGCTGAGGAAAAAGAAGTGTTGCTTCGTGAAATCGCGAAGTTTCGTGTATATAAACCAGAAACGTTAGAAAATGTACTAGGGGAGTTCTTATATGAACTAAATGTAAAAGAATTGAATTTAGTCACTCCAGATAAAGAGTACATTCGTCGCATATTTAAAAATATGCCAGAAGACGAGCTTGAAAAATTATTGGAAGACCTTTGGTACAACAAAGATAATCCATTTGAATTCTTAAATTCACTTACAGATTTAGAGCCACTTCTTACAGTGCTGAATGATGAATCACCACAAACAATTGCAATTATCGCTTCTTACATTAAACCGCAACTTGCTTCTCAATTAATTGAGAGATTGCCAGATCATAAGCGAGTAGAAACGGTAATGGGTATTGCGAAACTAGAACAAGTTGACGGTGAACTCATTAATCAAATTGGTGAGCTATTAAAAGCAAAATTAAATAATATGGCATTTAGTGCAATCAATAAAACAGACGGCTTAAAAACAATTGTGAACATTTTAAATAACGTTTCACGAGGCGTTGAAAAAACAGTCTTTCAAAAGCTGGATGAAGTTGATTATGAGTTATCTGAGAGAATTAAAGAAAATATGTTTGTCTTTGAAGACTTACTTGGTCTTGAAGATCTTGCGCTTCGCCGTGTGTTAGAGGAAATTACAGATAACGGTGTCATTGCAAAAGCGCTTAAAATTGCAAAAGAAGAAATTAAAGAGAAATTATTTACATGTATGTCTTCAAACCGTAAAGAGATGATTTTGGAAGAATTAGATGGCTTAGGACCACTTAAGATGACAGATGCTGAGAAAGCACAGCAAATGATTACAGGTACGGTGAAAAAGCTAGAGAAAGAAGGAAGAATTATCGTTCAAAGAGGTGAAGAGGATGTCCTTATTTAAAAACAGAATTCCGAAGAATTCTGTTTCTTTTTCTGAAGAAAAGTATGAATTACAATTTCCAAAACCAATACCAGTTCACGTAGAAGAAATTCAAGTAGATCATGAAGAACTTCTTGCGCAGCAACAATCGTTACATGTTGAACTAAATCAGCTAAGGCAAGAGCAGCAAATATTAGAACGAGAGCGTCAGCAGCTATTACATGATCAAGAACAATTTCAAATGCACGTTCAGCAGCAGATGAAAGAAATAGAATCGGCACGTCAGCAGTTTCAAAAAGAGCAACAAGAAACTGCATACGAATGGACAGAATTATTATGGGATCAATCTTTCCAACTAGCAGAAAAAATTGTGAATCAAGCAGTAGATACTAGATTGCTTGATGTGTTACCTATTTTAACTGGCATCGTTCAAACGTTACCTACTTCGTTTGAAAAACTAGTTATTACCGTACATCCAGAAACGTTTGAACGTATTCAAGAAGAGAAGGAAAATACGAAAGAATATTGGTTGCTACAATTAGTAGAATGGAAATATGATTTCTCCTTACAGTTCGGTGAATTTGTTCTAGAAGAGGAGAAAGAGTTCTTTGAATTTAAGTTTGCACCTATATTTGCGAAACTTCGCCAGAAATGGGAAGAAGAGAAGTTATTTGAGGAGCAAAATGTATGAATCGACTATTAATGAATGAAAACCAAAAATGGAATACATTTATTGAAACACCGTTTTATACGAAAGTCGGTAAAGTTCATAGTGTGCAAGAGCAGTTTTTCGTAGCGAAGGGACCGAAGGCGAAAATCGGTGATGTTTGTCTCGTTGGAGAACATAGCGTCTTATGTGAAGTAATTGCAATTGAAAAAGAGAACAATATGTTACTCCCGTTTGAACAGACAGAAAAAGTATGTTACGGAGATTCCGTTACATTAATTGCAGAAGATGTTGTTATACCTCGTGGTAATCATTTACTCGGAAAAGTGTTAAGTGCAAATGGCGAAGTGTTAAATGAGAACGCTGAAAACATTCCGCTGCAAAAAATAAAACTAGATGCTCCGCCTATTCATGCGTTTGAACGTGAAGAGATTACTGACGTATTTGAAACGGGAATTAAATCCATTGATTCTATGCTAACAATTGGTATCGGTCAAAAGATTGGTATTTTCGCTGGGTCTGGCGTTGGGAAATCTACTTTACTCGGCATGATTGCGAAAAATGCAAAAGCGGATATAAACGTTATTAGTTTAGTAGGAGAACGTGGCCGAGAAGTAAAAGATTTTATTCGAAAAGAATTAGGCGAGGAAGGTATGAGGAAAAGCGTCGTTGTCGTAGCGACGTCAGATGAAAGTCACCTTATGCAGCTTCGTGCAGCTAAGCTTGCAACATCTATTGCTGAATACTTCCGAGACGAAGGCAATAACGTATTACTTATGATGGACTCTGTCACTCGTTTTGCTGACGCGCGTAGAAGTGTTGATATTGCAGTTAAAGAGTTACCGATTGGTGGTAAAACACTTTTAATGGAAAGTTATATGAAGAAGCTGTTAGAGCGATCTGGGAAAACGAAGAAGGGGTCTATAACAGGTATTTATACTGTACTCGTTGATGGAGACGATTTAAACGGTCCTGTACCGGACTTAGCACGTGGTATTTTAGATGGACATATTGTATTAAAACGTGAACTTGCAACGCTCAGTCATTATCCTGCTATTTCAGTGCTAGACTCAGTAAGTCGGATTATGGAAGAAATCGTGTCGCCAACTCATTGGCAACTGGCAAATGAAATGCGAAAAATTTTATCTATTTATAAAGAAAATGAATTGTATTTCAAATTAGGAACGATTCAAGAAAATACAGAAAATGCTTATATTTTTGAATGTAAAAATAAAGTAGAAGGTATAAATACGTTTTTAAAACAAGGTCGATCTGATAGTTTCCAATTTAACGATATTGTTGAAGCAATGCACCATATAGTATAAGACCTTGCGCTTCGGAGGTCTTATTTTTTTGTTTTTTAATATTTCACAGATTTTTTTGGAAAAAAACTATATAATAGAAAAAGAGAACGTTATAATAGGAAGGGGCTATGAAAACAGGTGGATAAGCAGCAGTACGACACGATAAAATTGCAAATAAATCAAGAAAAAGAACAGATTTTGAAAGAAGTGTATGAATTAACAGCTGAAAAAAGAAAAATAGAACAAAAAAAAGAATATGATTTATATGTTGTAAAATCGCGTAGTAAAGTTGTACAAGCTGGGCAACGTATAATGGCTGGCATGCTTTCGTCACATACGTTTTCACCTGAAAGAATAGAAGAATGGAATCGGAAAATTAAAAAAACAGAAGATTTTATTCGAAAAAATGAAAGCCTTTTAGAACAAGTAAAAGAAAAAGAACGTGTCATTGATGAGATGTATCAAGAAGATTGTAGAAAGCTTGCGAAAATACGAGAAAAGCAGGAAGAAAAAATGCTTCTTGATTTGAAAATGTGTATGAATGGATGAGGTGAATGTAGTGATACAGTCTGTATTACCGGTGCAACAAAGTTTACCTCCGCAAAAAGAAAAAGGGCTAGAAGTACAATCTAAAAGTGAAGATTCTTCATTCGATCGTGCGATGAGAATGGAAAACAAAAAGCAGCCGAAAACGGAGAAAACAAAGCAAGAAAATGCACCAGGGGATAGAAAAGAAAACATTCTTTCTAAAAAATCGGCAACGAAAGAAGAGCCTAATGTAAAGAAAGAAGAAAAAAAAGAGACAGAACAGTTATTGTTAGCTGTATCTGAGCAAATGGTTGCAATTGAGCAATTACGTGTGCAGCCAGAATTGTTATATCAATACATACAAAAAATACAAGAGCTATATAAAGAATATGGAAATATAAAACTTAACGAATTACCTGCAGGTGAATTACAACAATTACAAGAACTTCTTTCTAATATGAATATCAAAAATGCTATATGTTTAGAAGATACAATGCAAATGGCATTAGACAAAGTGAAGATGCCAGAGCAAATGATGGAAGTATTGAAAGTAGTGGAAACAGAAACTTGTAATATTGCAAGAAAACAAGAAGAATTCAAAGACTTAGATGTAGATTTTCCGAAAGCTGAGAGTGAAGATGTCAAGGTAGAGTTGCCAGAAGGTGATGTATTCAACGATTCGAATTCTGCCGGTGCGGAGTTATTAAATAAAGCGACGAGTACTGATCAAATAGGAAAATCCAATAGTGGCGCTGAGAAAGTTTCATTGCCTGACTTAGGAAAGAAAATGGAAGCACAAGTAGAAGCCTTGCAAAAGTTTGTAGTGAAACAAGAACGTGTGTTATTCCAGTTAAATCCAGAAAAACTTGGTACATTAACAGTGTTTATGAAAAAACATGGAGATCAAATTGATGTTCATGTGGAAATGGAAAAACACGATGCAAAGAAACGTGTTGAAATCATTTTTGATGAATTGAGACTGAAGTTAAAAGAAAAAGAAATCAATATTCAAATTAGCTATTCAGATAAAGATGAAAATCGTAAAGAACAGCGAGAACAAGAGCAAAGGCAAAAGCAGCAATTAGCAAGTACGAAACATGAGAAACAAGAATCAAAAGAATTTGCGGGATTATTGGAGGAATAAAGCGTGCCAACAGTTGGATTAAATACAACGAGTACAAATCATATTCCGTTGCAAGCAGGAGCGCAGAATAGGAACGCACCTGTTAACGGTGCACAACCGGCAGTAGGGCAAATGAATGGAGTATCAGCAGGAGAACAAAAAACTCCTGGAGTAATGGGAAAAGATGATTTTCTGAAATTGTTTTTATCGAGTTTCCAGCACCAAGATCCATTTAATGCGATGGATATGAATCAAATGATGAACCAAACAGCGCAGTTATCTCTTATGGAACAAGTGCAGAATATGACAAAGGCAGTTGACTCTTTAAGAACGACAATGTATTCGACAGCGCTTGATGGTGGAATGAAGTTTTTAGGGAAGTACGTAAGAGGTATTGACGGTGACGGTAAAAAAGTAACTGGTCAAGTAGAGACAGTTCGCCTTGCAGAAAATAACGATGTACAGCTCGTTATTGATAATAAAATTGTATCCCTTCGTTTCGTTGAGAGAGTGTCTGATAAACCAATTGGAGAAACGAATCCAGAAGATGCGAAGAAAGACGATCAAAAAGTAGCGGAAGAAGAAAAAACTACAAATTCATAAGGAGTGTCCATATATTATGATTAAAGCGTTATATACAAGTATTACAGGAATGAATGCAACACAAAATGCATTAAGTGTAACTTCAAATAATATCGCCAATGCACAAACGGTTGGTTATAAAAAACAAAAAGCTATGTTCGATGATTTACTGTACAACAATTCAATTGGTGCGAAAGGCGACGATAGATACGCAGGGACGAACCCGAAAAGTATTGGTAACGGTGTGAAAATGAGCGGAACGGTGACGGATTATACCGATGGTACAATTACGTTAACTGGTGGTAAAACACAAGCGGCAATGGAAGGTAATGGTTTCTTCGTTGTAGGTGATTCAAAAGCTGGAAATATGGAATTTACACGTAAAGGAACATTTACAATATCTTCAGATTACTATATTACGAATACGGAAGGGCAATATGTATTCGCTTATCCAGCAGATCCATCAACTGGTAATGTTGATTTATCTGGTATCCCAGGACCATTGCAAGTTCCAATGGGATCAGCAATCGGTGGTATTCGAACGTCAAAAGGAGTCGTTGGAGGGAACATTCCAGCAGATGCAAAACAGATTACGCAAGAATTGCCTGTATACGATAATGCCGGTAATACATGGACAATGCGCGTGGAGTTTAAACAAGATGGTGAACATAATTATAAATATAAAGTATATATGCGTAACGAATCGAAAAAAGAAACAGCGTTTAACGAGGTTAATGGCGCAGGTGGTGAGGTGAAATTCGATGCGGTAGGGAAGCCGGATCCGGTAAACCCTGAAGCGAATATTCCCTTTAATGGTGGAACAGTAAAAATAGATTTTAGTAAATTAACAAACCACCCGACAGAGAAGACATTAGCAGTAACAGATGTAGATGGTAGAGCAGCAGCGACTGTAAAAGATTGCTTTATTGCTGACGGTGGATATGTGATGGTAAAATACTCGGATGGAAGTATGAAAGCTGCGGGTCAATTAGCTGTTGCAATGTTCCCGAACGAAGGCGGCTTAATGAAAACTGGTAATGGTAACTATACAGCGACGAATACAACTGGTATTTTAGCAATGGGTGTATCTGGTCAAAATGGTGCAGGAAAAGTACGTGGTAGTGCACAAGAAGGTGCAAACGTAGATTTATCTGTAGAATTCGTTGACTTAATGTTATACCAACGCGGTTTCCAAGGGAATGCGAAAGTAATTAAAATTTCAGATGAAGTATTAAATGAAGTTGTAAACTTAATTCGATAATATATAATCAAGAAAAATTGTAATGTAGTAGAAAGGGTTTTTTATTCGTATGACAAGACAAGAGCGAATTTTACAATTGCCTTTTTTCGAAAATAAACGTGAACTTGCCGAGCAAGTGTTAAAAATGGAACGAGAAGAGCATGTATATTTACCAGATCAATTTGAAATTAAGCAAGTACCTCCGTACTCATTTGGTGAAAAACAAGCAATCATTGGCCGTATTCACGAGTTTTATTTTGTAAGTGTTGGTAGTGAAGGCGAGTGGAAGTATCAACTGTTTAAAGATGAGATGAAGTGCCGTGAGTTTTTTGTGACGTTATCAGGGATAACGGATCAGCAAATTGCGTTTTGGTTTAATAACATCGAGTTACTGAAAAGATCTTAAAAGATTTTAAAAGCTCTTTTTTTAGGTTTTGAGAGAGGACCTGGCGATGTGTGGTGGCGGTCAGTGCCTAATAGTGTCTCGACCGGTGTGTAAGACCAGAGATATGGAGAGTTACTAGGGTAGCCGAAGAAGAGATAAACGAAGTGTAGATAACAGCTATAATCTGTACGTAGTTGTAAGACCAGAGATATGAGAGGTACTGGGTGGTTTTGGGAAAAGATAATCATTTCATGGTAGACCAGTACCTTTTGGATCGTTAATGATGATAGATTTTTATAAAAGGAGAGGTGAGGAGGATGGCGCAAAATAAGTATCGCGTTACATTCATTTCGCCGAGTGAGGTTGAGCAGCGGACTGTAATGACGGCGAGTAGTTTGCCAGATTTAATTCGTAAAGTAGAGGGTATTATTGCTGATCCGAATGGTTATTTTGTAAATGATAAAAAAAATAATTGCTATTTTAAAGTGATGAAAGAAAATGTTACATTCATTCAATATGAGTTGCTATTTTCGGATAAAGAGATTCATATTGAAAAATTAAAACATATAGCGCCGGCAGTATTAAAACGATTATTTGAAAACATAAATGATCCGGAACTATATGCACTTGCGCTACTGGATGTTGATATAGCAACGAAAGAATATGTGCTAGAAGTAATGAATACAGAGTTAAGAATAAGAGTCGAAGCAAAGCTTTCTAAAAAATGGGAAGCGATGCCGACAGAAATTGTAGGAGCACAAGAAGTGTTACTAGAGGCCCTTGCTTCGTTTATAAAAGATTAATCGCCTGTTTAAATAAAGAAATGAATCGTTCGACTATCTATATTTTTTATATAGGTAGTTGACTTTTTCGTTTTAATAAAGCTTAATAATTAGATATACGGAAATAATGAAAGGGGAGCGACACCTTTATGTCACAAGCACAAAGTATTTTATTAGAAAGCGGAACAAATGAATTAGAGATTGTTACATATACTGTTGGTGAAAACCTATTTAGTATTAACGTAATGAAAGTACGTGAAATCATTAATCCATTCCCTGTTACAACTGTGCCAGAATCTCATCATGCAGTTGAAGGTGTTGTTCAAGTACGCGGTGAAATTTTACCAGTTATTAACTTAGCGACAGCTCTTAATTTAAAATCGACAAAGCCACTTGATCAAACGAAATTTATCATTTCAGAATTAAACCAAATGAAAGTTATTTTCCGCGTGGATGAAGTGCATCGTATTCAACGTATTTCATGGGAGCAAATTGATGAGCCAGCTTCATTATCTATGGGATTAGAAGAAACGACATCTGGTATTGTAAAACTAGATGGAAAAATCATCTTACTATTAGATTACGAGAAAATTGTATGTGAGATTAGCGGTACTGGTTATGATAATAAATCACTTTCAAAATTAGAACAAAAAACAGATCGCGGTGAAAAAATTATTTATATTGCGGAAGATTCAGCAATGCTTCGTCAAATATTAGAAGAAACATTATCATCAGCTGGATATACGAAAATGAACTTCTTTAGCAATGGTGCAGAAGCGTTAGCGCAAATTGAAAAGCTAGCGAAAGAGCAAGGAGAAAAAATGTTTGAACATATTCACCTGTTAATTACGGATATTGAAATGCCGAAAATGGATGGACACCATTTAACGAAAGTAATTAAAGATAGTGAAATCATGAATCGTTTACCAGTCGTTATTTTCTCTTCCTTAATTACAAATGAATTATTCCATAAAGGTGAAGCTGTGGGAGCAAATGCTCAAGTAAGTAAGCCAGATATTCAAGAGTTAATTGGTTTAGTAGATAAGTTAGTGCTTTAAAAGCTTCTTTTTAGCTGGAATAGAGGAACTAGCCATATGTGGAGCGGTCAGTGCTTAATAGAGCCCCATGCCATGTGAGACCAGGGATATGAAGTGGTTTTAGGTAAATAGAAGAAGTAAAGATTTGTAGACTCTATTATTATAGTGGAGAGAAGGGAACTAGCCATATGTAGTATTGGTTAGTTCCTTTTTGGTGTTCTATATGCTGTATAGGTGGAAAGATGGAATGTTTTTGGAGTGTTTGTGGTTGTATGTATGAAAAATCTTCATTTGAAGATTTTTGATTTAAAAATATAAAAACGTATCTTTGGATTATTTTAGTAATTTTTCGTAATAACGCAAAATTTTTCGGTGAAATTACATTCTAAATACCATATAATATAATTAAAAGTGATTAATATGCAATTGTGCATATTAATAAAAAAATCTTTTTCTATTTCTATACTTTCTATACATTTTTGTATGTTTATTATTTGACAGATAATTTCGAAATGTTATAATATGGATATGTAAAATTTTCTATTTTCTGAATAGACATGGGAGTCTGATGAGAATTGTGAAAGGATGAGGGGGAGTGGCGCAGATTATGTATCACCACACAGCAATCAATGTATTAAGTCTCTTACAAAACATGTCAAATAATAAAATGAACGATATGCAACTAGAAGCGGAATTTAAAAAAATAGAAAAACAATTCCAAGTAAAATATGAAGAACTAGTTGATTTATATAATAGAATGGTATTATTTCAAATAGATATAGAAAAAAATGGCGGGATGCGAGCATATGAAAAATCTACGATTACATGGCTCAAGTCTGAACTAGAGTTACTGTATGAAGTGTATCAATTTTGCCAACGTCACGGTTTAAACATTATTAATATTTCAAAATATGTTAGTAAAAATGAACTAAATCTTTTCCCGAAAACAGAAAGTCAATTACAAAATACGTATTACAAATTAAAAAAACGTGAAATACCGTTTGAAAATATCGAAAAACAAAAACCTGGACGAAAGCGAAAATATACACCTGTAAAAGAAACAATCGTTGAAATGAAAAAAGAAAACAATCAAGTATTAAAAGAGGAAATCCAGCATAAAGAGAGTGAAAAAAGCCTCGTAACAGTTATATCTGGTATCGTTGATAACTTTGAAACAATTAGTCAACATAGTGAAAGAAAAGAAGATGAATTACGCCAGTTTATGGAGGGTATTTATAAGCTTTCTAACATGGCTGCAGGGCATTTTAAAGAAGAGTCTAATAGAAGTAGTCTAGAAAGTGAATTGCGTGCGCTACAATTGGAAAACGAAAGGTTAAAACGAGAAAAAGAAGAATTCGTGCAAGATGTGAAAGATATGACGCAACATTTAATTAGTTTTATTAAAAGTTCGGATGTCAATCAAATTCGTAAATTACCAACCTTCGTACAAGAATGCAAAATAGAATTAAATAAGCTAGGTTTATATAACGCACAAGACGGAAAAATGAAAATAAGGATCGATCGCAGGGGACAAGTTATGACAGTAGCGCCATAGAAGTATTGGGTACAGAATGAAAGGGAAGTACATAGTTTATATGTATTTCCCTTTTGCTTTTGTATGGAATCGTTTCAAAGAGTGGAATGATAATTATGATTGCAGTAATTTAGAAACCATTTGCGGAACTTGATTAGCTTGTGAAACCATACTAAGTGCAACTTCAGTTAACAATTTAAACTTTAAAAAATCACTCATCTCTTGCGCCATATCTGCATCTTCAATTCGAGAAGCAGCATCTGTTAATGCTGTACTTTGGCTATTTAAATTTTCGATATTAAATTGCAGTCGGTTGATCATAGCCCCGAGATCGGTACGGTGAAGTGATACATTTTGTAAAGCTTCTTCAATTTTACGAATCGCCGCTCTTGCTTCTTGTTCTGTTGAAATGTTGATGTCATGTTGTGTAGGGGAAGGGGGAATATGTTTCGTTACATTTACTGTATGACCGATATCATCTAACGTAACAGGACGGTTTTGTCCATCAAATAAGGATAAATCATTAAACGCAGTCGTCTCATCAATATAGCCAATTTGTTCTGTTAAAGATTGAAACTCTTTATTTAGTGAATCACGATTTTCATTTGAATTTGTACCATTTGCAGATTGAACAGCTACATCACGCATACGCTGTAAAATATTCGTCACAGTTTGAAGTGCAGCTTCCGCTGTACGAAGCATCGATATCGCATCCTCATTATTTCGAATCGCCACGCGCATACCACTCGCTCTCGCATGCATACGAGTCACAATCGCAATATTAGCTGGATTATCAGAAGCGTTATTTAACTTCTTACCAGTCGCCAAATGCTCCATCGCAACATTCATACGCTTCTCATTCTCATACAACGACTGCCTAGCATTCAAACTCAAAACATTCGTACCAATACGCATAATAGACACTCCTTATAGATTGATATAGTCGGTATCTCTTAATCTAATAAACAGCTATGAACAGAAAAAGAGACTTATGCTTATCTTCTAGTTGTGTTTTAACATGAGAGGGGATAAAGATAGGCACTGACCACTTCTACGCCACGCGGATGCTCTCTCCCATCAAAAAAAGGAAGGTTTTACAAAAAATAAACCTCTCCGCAAGCAGAGAGGTTTATTCATGAAACTAACTCAAATGGCTTATTGTAATAATTTAGAAACCATTTGTGGAGTTTGGTTTGCTTGAGAAAGCATGCTGATTCCAGCCTCGTTCAAGATTTTGAACTTAGTCATTTCAGACATTTCTTTCGCCATGTCAGCGTCTTCTACTTGAGAAGCAGCAGATGCCATACTAGATTGTTGGCTCTTAAGGTTGTTTACGTTAAAGTCAAGACGATTTAATGTAGCACCTAGAGTTGCACGATTGTCAGCAATTGTTTTTAGAGCTGCATCGATAGCTCTAATAGCTTGTAGTGGGTTTGCTGCAGAATCATCACTTGACTTAGCTACAGACAAATCAGTTTTTGGGAATTTACCTGCAATATCACTACCTTGTTTACCAGCAGCAGATCCAGCTGTTGTGTCTGTTCCGTCAAACGCTTTAAATGCATTTTCTAAGTTTGTTCTATCAGATTTTGATAAATAATCTTTAATTTTATCGAAATGTTCTCTAGCAGCTGCAACCTCTTTACCTGTAGAAGTGGCTTTTAAACCTGTGATAGCAGTCTTAGCATCATTGTATACATCCTCGGAAACCTTAGCCATACTAAAGTTTGTAATAGTGTTGTATACGTTTTTAATCTCTGCAGCTTTAGCGCCTTTCTCTCCAGAAGCAGCGTTATCATAATTTTCGAAAGCTTGTGCAAGAGCTTGTGCATCAGCGTTGCTTATTGCACCTTTAATTTGATCAAAGGATTTTTTCGCAAGGGCAACCTCTTTTTCATTCGAGCCAGTTGTTAACGCTCCGATAGTTTCAGTGGCATAATCTTTTGTTGCTTCAGTTATTTTATTTGAGCCAATATTTAATGTATCAATACCTAATGCTTTTGTAGAGGCGCTTCCTAATTCAATACCGATTTGTCTTGAGCCATCTTCAGAGTCAAGAGTTTGGATGTTAATTGTTTTGTTAGAACCATCTAATAGATTTTTATCGTTAAATTGTGTATTGCTTGAAATATAATCAATTTGTTTTTGTAATTCACTAAATTCTTTTTGTAGTGCAGCTTGGTTCTTGTCAGTATTCGTACCATTTGCAGATTGGTTAGCAAGGTCACGCATACGAAGTAAGATGTTAGATACTGAGTTCATTGCTGAGTCAGCTGTACGGATTAATGCCATACCGTCTTGTGTGTTGTTCGCAGCAACACCTAATCCGCTTTCACGTGCACGCATACGAGTTGCGATTGCAAGACCTGCTGCATCGTCAGAAGCGTTGTTGATACGTTTACCGCTTGATAAACGGTCCATAGCGTTACTCATTTTAGCTTGGTTTTGGCGCATGTACTCTTGTGTACGCATGCTATTAATGTTTGTATTAATTCTCATGTTAAGAACCCCCATTTTTTTATATTGAGTTTTCTGCAAATTGAAAAACGGTAATATGCAAAAAAAACAATTTCGAATTTATTGTAAGCCTTGCTATAATGGGTGTCAACTGAAAATTTGAATTAATAAATATAAAAAAATAACAGTTTAACAATTTAGTCGTTTTTTTATTACAATATAATTGCAAAGGATTATTGCAAACTTTACAAAAAAACTCTAATATTAGATTATCTTTGTTTACCGAAAAGGTGATATTATGGTAGTTGGAAATATAGTAAAAGAAGTACTTGCATATAAAAAAGGACAGTTTCAGCAAAAGTTAAGTAGTCCGCAGGCTTTCGTTAGTAGTCGTTTTCAAGAAAAGTTGCAAAGCGAGCCTATGAAGGAGACGAAGGCTACTACGCAGGCGGCAAAAGTAGAGGATATGAGTCAGCCGGTACAATCTACGAAAATAGAAGCGGTTGTGAATAAACCGGAAGCATCTATTCATAAAGTAGAGGAAGTAAGTAAGCCGGAAGAAAAGCCTGAAACGAAGAAAGCCGATGATGTGCAAGTCGCGCAAAAAGAGTTTGAACGACGTTTCCCGGAAACGAAAAATGAGGCTGTTGATACGTGGGGATTAACGAAGAAGTATAATATTCAAAAAATACGTTCTTCAAATGAAGGGAAGTATGAGGATATTATAGATAGAGTAAGTCGTACATACGGAATTCCGAAAACGTTAATTCAAAAAATGATTGAAGTAGAGTCTGATTTTAATCCGAAAACGGTGTCGCATGCAGGGGCGATGGGACTGATGCAGCTTATGCCAGCGAATGTGAAAGAGATGGGTATAAAAAATCCATTTTCACCAGCTGAAAGTATTGAAGGCGGCGTGAAAGAGTTAAGCGGTTATTTAAAGAAAAATAACGGTGACTTAGTATTGGCGCTTGCTTCTTATAATGCTGGTCCTGGTAATGTGAGAAAGTATGGGGGCGTACCTCCATTTAAAGAAACACAAGGATATATTAAAAAAATATTAAATATCGACGTTTCAAAATAAGAGATTTCATTATATAGAGAGAACATGAAATTTTCGTGAACATGATATGGGAGTTGGCTAGATTTGAAATTACAAGATGATATTCCGTTAACAATTTATTTTGAAATCGGAAATACGAAAAAGAAAATTGAAGATCTGCTTCATATTACGAAAGGTACATTGTATCGTCTTGAAAATTCAACGAAAAATACGGTGCGTCTTATGCTTGAGAATGAAGAAATTGGAACCGGAAAGATTTTGACGAAGAATGGAAAAATGTACGTTGAAATCGTTGAATTGAAAAGGTAGGGAAGGGGATTTTCATGAGTGGCGATAAATTAAGCCAAGAGCAAATTGATGCCCTGCTGAAGGCGGTAAATGAAGGCGAGGAAATGCCAGCTTTCGCACAAGAAGCAGGGAAGCAAGATAAATTTCAAGAGTATGATTTTAATAGACCAGAGAAGTTCGGTGTTGAACATTTACGTAGTTTGCAAGCGATTGCTTCTACGTTTGGTAAACAGACGTCACAGACGTTGTCAGCGCGTATGCGTATTCCGATTGACTTAGAGCCTTCGACAGTGGAGCAAGTTCCATTTACAAGTGAGTACGTGGAGAAAATGCCGAAAGATTATTATTTATATTGCGTCATTGATCTCGGGCTTCCAGAGCTTGGAGAAATTGTTATTGAGATTGATTTAGCATTTGTTATTTACATTCATGAGTGCTGGCTTGGCGGAGATAGTAAACGTAATTTTACGATGCGTAGACCATTAACTGCGTTCGAGTTTTTAACGCTTGATAATATTTTTGCGCTTCTATGCAAAAATTTAGAGCAATCGTTTGAAAGTGTTGTAGCGATTAAACCGACATTTGTAACGACGGAGACAGATCCGAATGCACTTAAGATTACGACAGCGAGTGATATTATTTCATTACTGAACGTAAATATGAAAACGGATTTTTGGAATACGACAGTTCGTATTGGGATTCCGTTCTTATCTGTTGAAGAAATTATGGATAAGTTAACGTCTGAAAATATAGTCGAACATTCTTCGGATAAGCGTAAAAAGTATACATCTGAAGTAGAAGTGAAAGTAAATCAAGTGTATAAACCAGTCCATGTTGCGATTGGTGAGCAGAAGATGACAATGGGTGAGATTGAACAAATTGAAGAAGGCGATATTATCCCGCTTCATACGAAAGTTTCGGATGAATTGCTTGGGTTTGTAGATGGAAAACATAAATTTAATTGTTTTATTGGAAAAGATGGAACGCGTAAGGCGCTCTTATTTAAAAGTTTTGTAGAGTAGGAGGATCCATATGAAGCATGAAGTATCTCCTGTGTCATTAATGGGATTAGAAGAATTTGCAGGGAAGCGAAATGAAACAAGTAAAGCACATATTGATACTGTTTCGGATATTTCGATTGAACTTGGTGTAAAGCTTGGGAAAACATCTATTACGCTTGGTGATGTGAAAGAGTTAAAAGTGGGCGATGTTCTGGAAGTAGAGAAAAACTTAGGACATAAAGTAGATGTATATTTAAGTAATATGAAAGTCGGCATTGGAGAAGCGATCGTAATGGACGAGAAGTTCGGTATTATCATTTCTGAAATTGAAGCTGACAAGAAGCAAGCTGCGCTTATGAAAGCGCAAAGTCAAATGCAAGATAAAGAGTAGAGGAGGAGTCATATGTCGTATATGACGACCTTATTTCAAGTCGTTTTACTGTTTGGTGCGCTCGGCTACGGTGCCTATTTTATGACGAAAAAGACGCGCAAACAGCAGTTTTTTAAACAAGGTGAAAATGGCCATATTCAAGTGAAAGACGGCGTGTATTTAAATCATCAAACGAGCGCCTTTTTATTTGAAGTAGACGGCAAGCAAGTGTTCACTGTTATTAGTAATAACGGTGTACAATCTGTGCAATTAACAGGAACAGGAAATCAGTTTCAACAAGCGCTAGAAGACGCGGTGAAGAGTGAAACGAAAAAAGTAGAGGATCCATCATGAGAATAAAGAAACAGTTATCATTATTAGCCGTTATTTTCGTATTTTCTATCGTTTTTTCAATTATTTTTGTAAATCCAGCGTATGCAGCCCAAAACGGTTTTATTAATTTCGAAAATGGAAAAGAGTTTACGAGTAATTCAAGTGTACAATTATTTGCGCTCGTTACCCTTTTATCATTATCTTCATCTATCGTTCTATTATTTACACATTTTACTTATTTTATGATCGTTCTTGGGATTACACGTCAAGGACTTGGGGTAATGAATTTACCACCGAACCAAGTGCTCGTTGGACTCGCCTTATTTTTATCACTCTTTACGATGCAACCTGTTCTTGGGCAACTAAAGAGCGATGTGTGGGATCCGATGACGAAAGAGAAAATAACGGTAAGCCAAGCTGCGGAAACGACAGCACCGATTATGAAAGAGTATATGTCAAAGCATACGTATAAGCATGATTTAAAAATGATGCTGAAAGTGCGCGGAGAAGAATTACCGAAAGATTTGAAAGATCTATCCTTATTTACGCTCGTACCATCCTTTACGTTAACGCAAATTCAAAAGGGATTATTAACAGGGATGTTCATTTATTTAGCGTTTGTATTTATAGATTTGATTATTAGTACACTTTTAATGTACCTCGGGATGATGATGGTACCGCCGATGATTTTAAGTTTACCGTTTAAAATACTCGTTTTCGTATATTTAGGTGGATATACAAAAATCGTCGACATTATGTTTAAAACGGTCGCCTGAAGCGTTTGATGCTATGTGATAGGAGTCATATAAATGAATACGTCACCAATTATAGATATTTTTCAAACCTTTTTTTATAAAGGGGTTATGATTTTAATGCCGGTTGCCGGCGTAAGTATGATTGTCGTTATTATTATCGCAGTCATTATGGCGATGATGCAAATTCAAGAGCAAACGCTGACGTTTTTACCGAAAATGGCGAGTATTGTACTCGTTATTATCATTTTAGGTCCTTGGATGTTTCAAGAGTTAACGACACTTATTTTAGATTTATTTGATAAAATTCCATCGCTATTGCGTTCGTACTAAGATAGGTGAACTGAAATGAATATGGAATTATGGGCGGCGACGTTTTTTGCGTTTTGCCGCATTACTTCATTTTTATATTTTTTACCGTTTTTCTCTGGTCGATCTATTCCAGCTATGGCGAAGGTTACAGTTGGACTTGCCCTTTCCATAACAGTTGCCGATCAAGTTGATGTCTCTCACATTAAGACAGTTTGGGACGTAGCAGCTTATGCAGGTACGCAAATTGTAATTGGATTATCACTTTCAAAAATTGTAGAAATGCTGTGGAACATTCCGAAAATGGCCGGGCATATTTTAGACTTTGATATCGGTTTATCACAAGCAAGTTTGTTTGATGTAAATGCAGGCTCACAGTCTACTTTACTATCAACCATTTTTGATATATTTTTTCTCATTATTTTTATTTCACTTGGCGGCATTAATTATTTCGTTGCCACGATTTTAAAGTCGTTTCAATATACAGAGGCGATTTCAAAATTGTTGACGACTAGTTTTTTAGATAGTCTACTCGCAACGTTATTATTTGCGATCACATCAGCGGTTGAAATTGCTCTTCCGCTCATGGGAAGTTTATTCATCATTAACTTTGTTTTAATTTTAATCGCAAAAAACGCTCCGCAATTAAACGTTTTTATGAATGCGTACGTGATTAAAATTACGTGTGGTATTTTGTTTATTGCGATGAGTGTACCGATGCTCGGTTATGTGTTTAAAAATATGACGGATGTATTGCTTGAGGAATATACGAAACTATTTAACTTTTTCTTAACGAAGTAGGGGGACGCACATGGCAAAGGATAATAAAACAGAAAAGGCCACCCCGCAGAAGCGTAAGAAATCGCGTGAAGAAGGGAATATTGCCCGGAGTAAAGATTTAAATAATTTATTTTCCATTCTTGTATTAGCAGTTGTCGTTTACTTTTTCGGAGATTGGCTCGGGTTTGAGATTGCCAATTCTGTATCGGTGCTGTTTGATCAAATTGGAAAAAATACAGATTCAACCGAGTATTTTTATATGATGGGGATGTTACTACTAAAAGTATCAGCACCTATATTAATACTCGTATACGCTTTTCATTTATTCAATTATATGATTCAAGTCGGTTTCTTATTTTCTTCTAAAGTGATTAAGCCGAAAGCGTCGCGTATTAACCCGAAAAACTATTTTACGAGATTGTTTAGTCGTAAAAGTTTAGTAGATATTTTGAAATCACTGTTTTATATGGGATTAATCGGTTACGTCGCTTATGTGCTCTTTAAAAAGAATTTAGAAACAATCGTGAGTATGATTGGATTTAACTGGACTGCGTCACTTACTGAAATTATTAGGCAAATTAAATTTATCTTCTTAGCTATTTTAATTATATTAATCGTTCTTTCTATCATTGATTTTATTTATCAAAAATGGGAGTACGAACAAGATATTAAGATGAAAAAAGAAGAAGTAAAACAAGAGCATAAAGATAATGAAGGGGACCCGCAAGTAAAGGGGAAACGAAAAAACTTTATGCACGCTATATTGCAAGGGACAATTGCGAAGAAGATGGATGGGGCAACGTTTATTGTAAACAACCCGACTCATATTTCAGTCGTACTCAGGTACAATAAACACGTTGATGCAGCACCAATTGTCGTTGCAAAAGGGGAAGATGAGCTCGCTTTATATATACGAACGCTTGCCCGTGAACAAGAAATACCAATGGTGGAAAACCGTCCGCTTGCTCGTTCTTTATATTATCAAGTCGAGGAAGATATGGCGATTCCAGAAGATTTATACGTAGCTGTAATTGAAGTTATGCGCTATTTAATTCAAACGAATGAACTTGAAGTATAATAGCGCGTTTGGAGGAGATCTCTTTGTTTAAGATAGATTCTGCAAGAACCTATTTTTCTATCTTTTTAGCAGCGTCATTCGTAGTGGCGCTCTTAATTCCACTTCCACCATTTATACTTGATATCATTATCGTTTTTCTACTAAGTATGTCAGTGCTTATTTATATGCGAGCGACAAGTATTAACGAGTGGGATGAATTAAAGTCATTTCCGACGATGTTGTTATTAATCGGGATTTTCCGCGTATCGATTAACGTATCGACGACGCGAGCGATTTTGACAAACGGAAATGCCGGTCATGTTATTGAAGAGTTCGGTCAGTTCGTAATTGGCGGGAACTTATTAATTGGTATCGTTATTTTTACAGTATTAATCATATTCCAGTTTATCGTTGCAAACGGTGCATCTCGTACAGCTGAAGTTGCAGCTCGTTTTACACTTGATTCTTTACCAGGGAAACAAATGTCAATCGATGCTGATTTAAACCAGCGTATTATTTCAGAAAAAGATGCACAGGCGAAACGAAAAAAATTAAATATGGAAACAGAGTTTTACGGGGCGATGGATGGTGCCGGAAAGTTCATTAAAGGGGACGTTATTTTCGGGATTGTCATTTTATTCGTAAACATCATTTTCGGTTTAATTGTCGGAATGATGCAGCAGGGCATGAGCTTTGGTGAAGCGGCTCTTCATTACACGCAGTTAACTGTCGGTGATGGAATTGTAAACCAAATCGGTTCTTTAATGCTTGCGATTTCAACAGGTATTATTGTAACGCGTGTATTTGACGGTTCACCGGATACAGTAACAGAAGGTATCTTTAAAGAGTTATTAGCGCATGAAGTCGTTGTATATGCGCTCGGTGGTTTATTTATCGCAATGGGTATTTTTACTCCGCTACCATTTCTACCGTTCGCACTCGTTGGTGGAACAATTATCTTCTTAGGAATTCGAAATAAAAATCGAATGAAGAAAGAAAAAGAAGATGAGCTTCAAAAAGAATTAGAAATGATTCAAGGCGAAGATGAGCAACTGCAACAAGTGGAAGATTCATTTGGCGTATTTACAGATAAATATCCAATTATTGTAGAACTAGGTTTAGATTTAGCGGCACTTGTAAAGCAGAAAATTAACGGGGAAACAGCTCGTGATAAAGTTGTTCTTATGAGGAAATCGATTATTACCGACCTTGGTATTAATGTTCCTGGAATTAACTTTAAAGATAATACGAGTTTTAGGCCGCGCGGACGTTACATTATTCGCATTAAAGGTGCGAAGGCAGCTGAAGGTGTTTTGAAATCAGGTTACTTATTAGCGCTGAAAACACCAAATGTAATGGCCGATTTAGATGCAGAACCGGCGAAAGATCCGATTTTTGGCGAGGATGGATATTGGATTTTAGAACATATGGTACAAGATGCACAAATGAAAGGCTATCAAGTATTAGAGCCACTTAGCATATTAATTACACATTTAGATGTTGTCGTTAGACGTAACCTGCATGAGTTAATTCAGCGTCAACATGTAAAAGATTTAATTAACTCCCTTGAAAATGATAACGGCGTTTTATTAGAAGAGATTAAGAAGAAAGAAATCGACTTATCACTTGTTCAAAATGTTATTAAGCAATTGCTAAAAGAAGGTATTTCTATTCGTGATTTACCAACCATTATTGAAGGTATTATTGATGGAAAAGAAATTTATCAAAACCATGTTGATGGCGTAACGTCATTCGTCCGTGAATGTATTTCAAAAGTGATTTGTGAAAATGCGAAAAATCCTGACGGGAAAATATATGCGGCGCTCTTCTCAGATTCAATCGAGTTAGATGCAGACGTTGTGAACAATTCTTATCAAGGTTATTTATTAAACTGGGATTTAGATTTAGAAACGCGAGTCGTTGAACAAGTACAACGCGTATTGAAACAAGCGAGGTTAATGGGAAGGGAACCAGTATTATTAACGCGTAGAAAAGATTTCAGGTTTGCGATTGTAAGACTTCTTGAGCGTTATCAAGTAGAATCGCAAGTACTTTGTATTAGCGAATTAGCACCAGAAATTGTTGTAGATCAAATTGCCTATATTGAATAGTAGGGGGTGAAGTAATGGAAAGTACAGAAAAGAAAGAAGCGTTAATGCGAATAAAAGCAGCTTCGAAAAATGAATTGTATCGAAAGTTATTTGACCAATATGGTACAGATTATTATTACGTTGTCGATGAAAGTGTAAAACGCAATATCCCGTTTTTTTGGAAAAAGAATTATGAAATGTTAGTTGCTTTTCCAGAGGATAAACAGGAAGAAGTAAACGAAGGCACAGCTCAATTTCATGAACAATTAATGGATGTTGTAAATGATCCTTCAGAACAAATTGTGAAGGCGAACGGAATTCAATCGGTACTGCACAATTTAGAAAACGTGACGACTCCTATGTCGTACGCGGCGATGCAAACAGGAAATAGTGAAGAATGGGCAAGAAAGAAAGAGAAACTATTAAAGCTGTTTGAAAAAGGTATCGTCGTTGTGAAACAGACGGAAGAAACGAAAGTAACGAAAAAGCAAAAAGCTGTGAAAAAAGTCGTTCCCGTCAAAAAAGAAGAAGTGGTTGTAAAAAAAGAAAAGCAAGAATCTGTACCATTTATTATTCAAAAAGTAATTCGCATGCTAGAACAAAACGATGTAGAACAATACTTTATTCATGCATATGCTGAAAAGTTAAAAGTGAAGTTTGAGAATGCAACGATGATTACAGAAGAAGAAGTAATCGAATATATATTGGAAGATATGAGCTCTCATTTCAATACGGAAAATGTATTTGAAAAAGAAGTACAAACAATTGCATTAATCGGTCCAACTGGTGTTGGAAAAACGACGACACTTGCGAAAATGGCGTGGCAGTTTCACGGTAAGAAAAAAACGGTTGGTTTTATTACGACCGACCATTCTCGCATTGGGACAGTTCAGCAACTGCAAGATTACGTAAAGACAATTGGATTTGAAGTAATCGCTGTGCGTGATGAAGCTGCAATGACAAGAGCGCTTACATATTTTAAAGAAGAAGCGCGCGTCGATTATATTTTAATTGATACAGCTGGAAAAAATTATCGTGCGTCAGAAACTGTGGAAGAAATGATTGAAACGATGGGACAAGTAGAGCCAGATTATATTTGTTTAACGTTATCAGCTTCGATGAAAAGTAAAGATATGATTGAAATCATTACGAACTTTAAAGATATTCATATTGATGGTATCGTCTTTACGAAATTTGATGAAACGGCAAGTAGTGGGGAACTGTTGAAAATTCCAGCAGTATCATCAGCTCCCATTGTATTAATGACAGACGGACAAGACGTAAAGAAAAACATACATATCGCTACAGCGGAACATTTAGCGAAACAAATGTTGCAAACATCATAGAAAAGAGGTGAAGAATAAGGCAATTGCCTTATTCAATCGAGTATGAACGGTCTTTATATAGGTTCAATGGGTATGATGAATTACATGCAGCGCATTAATGTTCATTCGAATAACGTTGCAAATGCCCAAACGACAGGATTTAAAGCAGAAAATATGACTTCTAAAGTATTTGATGTACAAGACACATATCGCCGCGGTGACGGAGCTGTAACAAATATTGGCTCAGTTGATTACGCTGTAGTACCAGCCGCAACGCATGTGAACTTAGTACAAGGAAATATACAAATGACAAATAGTGCTACAGATTTCTTTTTAGATGACGGTGCAAACGGTACAACATCATTTTTCGTTACATCTAAAAACGATGAAACGTTTTTAACGAGAGATGGTAGTTTTACAATAAATAGTGATCGTTACTTGCAAACATCATCTGGTGCTTTTGTTATGGGAGAGAATAATGAACGTATTCGTATTCCTGAAGGAGCAAAGGTAGCTGTACAAGCAGATGGTACATTATATGATGAAGTAACACAAAATAATATTGCTCGCCTGCAAACAAAAACAGTAGATGCAGAAGCGAATAATCGTCTTGTGCAACGAGAGAACAAAAGCTTTACACTAGCAGAAGGAAATATTGCTGATTTACCGAACGGAACAGGCTTAGTAAAAAACCATATGCTAGAAAATTCAAATGTAGATATGACGAAAGAGATGGCAGATCTAATGACAGATCAAAGAATGATTTCAGCATCACAACGCGTTATGACTTCATTTGATAAAATTTATGAAAAAGAAGCAAATGAAATATTGAGATAGTGGACTTCCGTTAGCGGAAGTCTTTTTTATTTCTGTTTTAAATTTCAGAATTATCAATTGACTTTGTGGAGCTTCTTTTTTATATTAGTAGGTATAACTATAACTACTAAAGAGGTGAGAGTATGACAACGGCATTATATTTAGAAGATGCATACAAAACGAGTTGCGAAACAGAAGTGATAAAAGTAGAAGGAAATAAAGTATATGTAAAAGAAACAGTTTTTTATCCAACTGGTGGAGGACAGGAATGTGATACGGGTGTCATTGTACAAGATGGGTCTGTATTTGAAGTTGAAAAAGTAAAGAAGGAGCAGGGAGAAATAGTTCACTATATAAAAGATGGAGCTCAAGTAAATTTAGGTCCAGTTAAATTAGAGATTAATTGGGAAAGACGTCATAACTTAATGCGTCATCATTCTTTACTGCATCTTATCGGAGCTGTCGTTTATGAAAAGTATGGAGCTCTATGCACTGGAAATCAAATCTATCCTGACAAAGCACGTATCGATTTTAATGAGTTACAAGAGTTATCGAGCGTGGAAGTAGAAGAAATTGTTAAGGAAGTGAATAAACTTATTAAACAAAATAAAGAAATTTCCACTCGTTATATGAGCCGCGAAGAAGCAGAAAATGCTGTAGGAATGATTAAAACAGCCATAAACCTCCTGCCAACTACTATACAAGAAATCCGCATTGTTACAATTGAAAATTTAGACGAACAAGCTTGTGGAGGCACACATGTGAAAAATACGAATGAAATAGGAACACTTGTTATTGATAAAGTAAAAAGTAAAGGTAAGCAAAATCGTCGCTTTGAAGTTAGAGCGATTTAGATTGTGAGGAGTACTAATGGATGAAATTATAAAGGAATTACAAAAGCTAGGTTTTTCCCAGTACGAATGTAAAGCGTATATTGGACTACTAAAACATTCCCCAGTAACTGGGTATGAAGTGAGTAAACAAACAGGAGTACCTCGTTCTATGATTTACGAGGTACTAGGTAAGTTAATGGATAAAGGAGCAGTACATATTGTACCTTCTGAACCAGTTAAATATGTACCAGTACCAGCTACGGAATTAATGAATCGAATGCGAAAAGACTTTGAAAAGTCCTTTGAATTTTTAGATGAGAAATTAAATGGTTTAGAACAAGAGCGACAAATAGATGTAATTTCGCATATTCGCTCAAATGATCGTGTTTTGAAGGAAATATGCAATATAATTAATAGAGCGAAGGAAGAGTTATGGATTTCTGTATGGGAAGATCAAGTGCATGAAATTGAGCCATACATTCATCAAAAGGAAGAGGAAGGAGTACATATATTTTCAATCTTATTTGGCGCTCCAGAAACAAAAATAGGAGCGACGTTTCACCATAATTATATGACGCCTCACGTTGTTGAAAAGAGAATGGGTGGTCATTTAACTGTAATTGCGCGTGACGGAGAAGAAGTATTAATTGCGAACTTCTCAAATGATAGCACTTCATGGGCTGTTACAACGTATGACCCAGCTCTAGTTCTCGTTGCTACAGAGTATGTGCGGCACGATATTATGGTTGAAGAAATCACACAGGAATTTGGAGCTGATAAGTTAGATACGTTATGGCGTGAAAATATAGATTTAGTTCATGTCGTAACAGGAAAACGAACTTTAGAAGGAATGGAGGATGATACGGATGAGTAAAGCTCAGGCACATGTAGCTTTGCAAAGCGATGATACATTTCAGCAAGGAGTAAAAGATTGTTTACCAACTGTATTTGGTTATTTAAGCATCGGTATAGCAGCCGGTGTAATTGCAAAAACAGCAGGTTTCTCCATCGTTGAAATTGCGTTCATGTCGACTTTAATTTATGCAGGTTCTGCCCAATTTATATTAGCTGGTATGTATGCAGCTGGTGCACCTGCTTCAGCGATCATTTTCACCGTCTTTTTTGTTAATTTACGTCACCTTCTAATGAGTGCTGCGCTTGCACCGTACTTTACGAAACTGCCTCTATTTAAAAACTTACTAATTGGTTCTCAAATTACAGATGAAACGTTCGGCGTTGCAGTACAGCATGCAGCGCAAAAAGGATATTTAGGCGAAAGATGGATGATTGGGCTAAATGTAACGGCTTATTTAAATTGGATCCTTGCTACTATTATCGGCGGGCTATTTGGTGAATGGATACCAGATCCGCATACGTACGGTATGGATTATGCATTACCAGCAATGTTTATCGGGTTATTTGTACTTCAGCTCATAAGTAGTAAACCGAAGTTAGCAATTCATCTTACTGTTGCAATTGTAGCAATTATCATCGCATATGTTTCACACTTATTTATGCCAGATAGTATAGCGGTTATTATTGCAACACTACTAGCTGCGACGATTGGAGTGGTGATTGAAAAATGGAAATGAGATTAGATGTAATATTACTTTTATTAGCAGCAGGAGCTGTTACACTCGTGCCACGTATTTTACCTCTACTCGTATTTAGTAAACTACAAATTCCAGACTGGGGTTTAAAATGGTTAAATTACATACCAATTGCAATATTAGCAGCACTTTTAGCACAAGTATTATTTATGCATGACACGATGCAGTGGGATTACCTAATTGCAGCAATTCCAACATTTCTTGTAGCGATATATACTCGTAGTTTATTAGGTACAGTATTAACGGGAGTGATTGTGATTATTTTGTTACGTTTCTTTTTCTAAAAAGGATTACGCTCATATAATAGCGAAAGGTGTAATAACATGAAAAATATAGGGGTGGTGTTATGATACTTTTAACGATAGGAGCAATTTTGTTAACGTTGTTTATTTTCTTTATTATCGGCTTCATTACGTTTATGATGTTTGTTGATAAGGCGACACCTCAAATTTATTACACACCTTGTGAATCAGTGACAGTGAAATCTAAAGGTAAAAATAGAAGGAAGAAAAGTTGAAAGTTGACTTTTCTTTCTTCTGTTTTATCTGATTTTTCTGTATAATTTAAGTTAGTTATCCAACTAACTTAAAAGGTGGTCATAGAAGTGGCAAAACCAAATGTTGTTAATAAAGAGAATTTACTACAAGCAGCAAAAGAAATTATTGCAGAGCATGGGATGGAAAAGTTGACATTAAAAGCAGTTGCAGAGAGTGCTCAAGTTACACAAGGTACCGTATATTATCATTTTAAAACGAAAGATCAATTATTACTGGAAGTAACTGAATCGTTTTGTAAAGCGTCGTGGGAACAACTAGGAAAGGATGTACAGTTAGAAAAGGCTTTGCAGTCTGCCGAAAGTAGATGTGTGAAAGATTCAATGTATCATCATTTGTTTTTTCAATTAGTAGCTAGTGGATTACAAAATGATGCGATGAAAAATAAAATTGGTGGATTGTTACATTATGAAAACCAAGAATTAACAAGAGTGTTAAATAAAAATATAGGAGGTACAATGACATCTCAAATTTCAACTGAAACGTGGAGCATTTTATGTAATGCATTAATTGATGGATTGGCATTGCAAGCCTTATTCAATCCATCTTTTTCTAGCGACAAAGTATATGGTGATTTGCACCTGTTATTGGAAAAGTTCATAGAGCTACAAAAGGGAGGTAATGGTAGTGAATAATAAACTTTGGCTCACTATTTTATTTTCTATCGGCGTTTGGTTTTTTGCCTCAGCGTTCTTCATTATTTTCGGTTCTTCTGTTTTATTGGAATACACTTCAAGTAGATTTTTTCTACAATTGACGTTTCTTGAATTAGCAACAGCTATAGCTTTATACTTTGTAATGTGGTTATATCAAAGATTAGATACTACAAAATATGCAGTTATTAAGTTAGGTATATGTGGTACAGCAATTGGTTTAACTTTAGATTCTTACATCTTGTATAACTCTTCTAACATATTCTCACAATTATCCTCACAGCAAATCATGTCATTTACCATTTGGATGGTGATTGCTTACGCTCTTTATTTAATAATTCCTTTCGTTATGGAACGAAAAAGACTGTTATAAAGAGGATTTTTATCCTCTTTATAACAGTCACATTCCCGAAAGAAGTAAAAAAACAGCCCAAATAAAAAACTAATAAAAGAAAGAAAACCGATACATATGGAGAACACACGATTGTTTCTCCATTCGCGCCAGAAAGTGATAAAACCTAATATACAAAGGAAAAATCAAATGGGCAGGAATAGTAACTCGCTAATTTTTTCGGGAAGTAACGCATAAAAGGTTGATAAATATAAGATCCAATTTGTAAAAAATAAAATGTAAACGATAATAGATTGTAAGTAGGGACGTTTGGAAAACTCCCCCTTTTTTACGGTTACTAAAATAATAGTTAGCGCTGAGAAAAAGGCAATGAATATGAAAATCAGTAAGAGTAATGTAAGTGTCATTTACATCTCCTTTATAAGAGTGTTTTTTAAAAGAAATGAATCTATTATATTGTATGCTTGTTTTGTAGAGTGCCCGTTATATTTTTCAGTGTACGGATTTAGAAAACCATGTTCACCGGGTAGTTGCTGTATTTCTAATAAAGGGTTCTTTTGTTGCTGCAACGATTGAATGAAAGAGGATACTGAAAAACTAGCTTCTTTTTCAGGGAATATAAGTAAGGTAGCACATGTTGGTTTCATATGAATATAGTCACGTATACGGGAACCGTAGCATCCGATAATAAACTCTATTTTCGGATTGTTACTACATAGCCATGAGATGGTAGCACCAACACTAAAGCCGATAAGTCCAATATGTGTGTAACGACTAGAAAGATGAGTAATGAATGTTTCAATTTGCTTTTTTCCATCTTCAAATCCAATATGATTCATAAAAAAATGATATGCTTTTTCTTCATCACTATAATGAAATGCAGGTTGCGATTGTAGCAGATTAGGACAGAATACATCTATATGAGATGAAGTGAAGTGGTCGGTAACGTGATGCATATGGTCGTTCACACCATATATCTCATGAACAACAACGAGAGCTAATTTTTTCTTCATCGTTATAAAGTACCTCTATGAAATTTAAATTCTTTCTCAACAAGGCAGATACGAAGGTGGAAGTTTTCATACCATTGCTCACGGCCCCTTTTTTTCGCTTCTTTATGTAAGGCATTCTGTTTCCAATTTTCAATCGCCTCAAGTGATTCCCAATAAGAAATTGTGATTCCGAGCCCTGAATGATCTCGTGCACTTTCTACCCCTAGAAATCCGGGTTGCTGCTTTGCCAGTTCCTCCATTTTGTCAGAGGCAGCATTATAGTCTGTTGTATCATTTGATAAATTAGAAGTGAATATAACAGCATAATAATGACTTGCTTTTTGTGATGTGTTCTTCATTCCAATTCCCCCTTGAAAATTATTTCATAGTTTGAATTTTAGCACGAAATAAAAAGAAAAGAAGCATGAGGCTTCTTTTCTTTTTTACGCTGTAAATTTTAGTCCAGCATATATTTACGATAATATAATCTTTTGAATGAAGGATGGCATGATTTAAATTAACCGCTTTTGCATGCATATTTTCTGTACGGGTTATGTGGGACAGAAAATTCTGCCGCGAGCTGCTTAACACTTTCACGGCATCCGTCGTCACAAATATAAATGTTTAGCAACTCTTTCGGATAAGTAATCATTGTACAACTAGCGACAGTCCATTTTAATAAATCGAGTGGCTCATTGTAAGTTGCGATAAAAATATCAACAGTAGGTAATGTTTCGAAAGCAGATAAGGGTACTTCTTTCCGTTTATACGGCTTCCATAAAATGATGCTAAAAACGATAGATTGTAAATAACCATCCACTCTGTAAGTAACAATAGAATACCCGCGATAATACTTATGAGATTAATAGTTGGTAACGAATAAAAAGTTCACCAGGTAAATGGCATTATTAACGAAAAATAGAATAGTGTGCAGTTTCTTTGACCATAATATTTATGGGCGAGAGCGTAAGTAATAATGATTAAGAGAAAAATAATGCCTAAACCTTCGTATATAGAAAAGTTCATTAAAAGCCTTCTTTATTAATAGGGTATGGAATAATAAAGCTTTTATATTTATATTCAAAG
Source organism: Bacillus cereus group sp. BcHK124 (assembly GCF_027712065.1). NCBI lineage: Bacteria > Bacillati > Bacillota > Bacilli > Caryophanales > Bacillaceae > Bacillus > Bacillus cereus group sp. BcHK124. The sequence goes on along the minus strand of NZ_JAQFPJ010000005.1, from coordinate 32,924 downwards.
TTAAATTATTATTAGATATTGTTATTGATCCTAAAATCTTTATATAAAAATGTATAAATAAGGATAAAATCACATATTTTGTTAACAAATCCTATAATTTATATTAGAATAATAGATATGAATTATATATATATATAATGTTAGTAAAATATACTGAAGGAGGTGACCTCTTTGCACAGTAGGAGGAAAGAAAATAAAAAAATATTAAATGTATTTGTAGTTGTTATGAGTCTATTCTTGCTATTATCTCAATTACAATTTTTAAGTCCAATTGATACGGCAACGGCAGCAGTTACAGATGAAGAAGGTTTTGATAAACCAACCTATCAATCTATTCATAAAGGTGAGATGTATTCGACCGGTAATGTGAATTTAGGTATTAAAGCTACTGAAGCTCAAAAGAAAACGGCGTTGTATTCTGATATAACGAATACTGCGTATACAGCACCGAATGGCTATACCCGTGAACTCATTGATGTAGATGATGACCCAACAACTACAAATTCATCTAAGGCATATATTCCTGTTCCAGAAGATGCTGAAATTGAATGGGCTGGATTATATTGGAGTTCCACACGTTATGAATTAACGCAGCAACAGTATGTAGCACCAGTTAAGTTCACGACTCCGGCGGGGAAGAGCTTTCAAGTAAAACCAAGTAATACGTATTACGGAAGTGGCTTGCTTTATGGTTTCGGTATTGATGGTACTTATTATTCTAACTATGCAGATGTTACAAAGCTTTTACAGTCCTCTAATTCAAAAGGAGGAAGCTATACTTTAGCAAATATTCCTTATCCAAATACAAAACTTGCCTATAATTATGGATATTATTCTTTTGCTGGTTGGTACATGTTAGTTATTACAAAAGATAAGTCTAAAACAAGAAAAGCATTTACTGTTTATGATGGTGGATTGAAAAGAGCTACTGGATCAGGTGAAAAAGAATTCACAGTGAAAAACTTTATTGCTTCAAAAACTGGAGATTTAGATCCGAAAGTTTCTGTTTTCGCTGTCCAAGGTGATAGATATTGGACAGGTGATAGACTGTTTGTTCACACAGATAACACTTGGAAAGAAATTAATGATAAGCTCAATCCAACTGGTAATATATTTAATTCCACTATTTCTGAATATGAGGAACATATGCGAGATAAGTATCCGGGTACATTTAACCCAGATTATAAAAATAATTTGGGTGTTGATGCAGATTTAATCAAGTTACCAGCAGGATATATTAAACCAGAGCAAAAGGAAATACGCTTAAAAGCTGCGACAGCTGGTGATGACTACGTATTAAACACATTAGCTTTTGCAGTAAATGCAACAGCGCCAGAGCTTGTCATAGATAAGGAAGTAGTAGATGCAAAAGAAAAGTATGAGCCAGGTGATGAAGTTACATATCGTTTAAGGGTGAAAAACATTGAACCGAATTCGAGTTCTGTTGATACAAAAATTGAAGATGTTTTAGATTCGCGTCTAGAATTTGTACCAAATTCGGCGAAAATCATTTCTGGTCCGAATGCTGGAAATGAAACAGAACAAGTTGACTATGATGCAAAGACAAGAAAGTTAACAATAAGAATTGGTGAAGGAGCAAATGCTACAAAAGGTGGAATCTATACGGATAAAACACCTGAGACAACAATTGAATTTAAAGCAAAATTAGGGGGAGAAAAGGTAGAAACAGAAGTCCCTAATATCGCTGTTGTTCAAGGGGTTGATGAGTTAACAGGAAGTCAGGTTGAAGCTAACGATTCTAATAAAGTAGTAGTTAAAGTATTACCCGAACGAGAAGAGAAACCCGGGAAGTTAGTAGCTACTAAACTAGCTAAAGATATAAACGGTGGTACGCTGAAAGTTGGCGACAAACTAGAATATACAATTCATGCTAAAAATAGTGTGCCAGATTCTATCTTAAAGGCAGTTAAAATTACGGATAACCTTCCTGAAGGAGTAGAGTATGTTCCGAACACGTTAAAGATAAACGGAAAGGAACAAACGGATGTTGAAGATGAAGATTATGCACATATAAAAGATGGAACGATTTATGCTCATTTCGGCGATCTTAAAGGTGAGGAAGAGAAAGCAATCACGTTTGAAGTTGTTGTAAAACCGGAGCTGGCAAATAAGAAAATAAAAAACATAGCAATAGTTGAGACCGATAGTTCGAAAGATAAGGAGAAACCAGAAGTTGAAACACCGGTTGACCCGTTGTCTGGACAACTAGAGTCGAAAAAAGAGATTATTGGTATAAAGCAAGAAAAATTTCATGTTAATGATGAATTTGAGTATCAAATTAAAGCCCGAAATAAAGTGGAAAATGGGCTTATTAAAGATATGCGTCTAATAGATAAACTTCCTGAAGGTATTGAGTATATAGCTGGTAGTATGAAATTGAATGGGAATGTATTGACAGATGCAGTTGACGAAGATGAAGGATCGTATGAGGATAATACGATTAAAGTAAACTTTGGGGACGTGCTTGATACAGAAGAAAGAATTGTAACTTTTAAAGTGAAAGTTACGCAAGACGCATTAAAAACGAAAGAAATTGAGAACATAGCGGTTGTTGAGGGGAAAACACCGGATAATGAAGATTTACCACCACAAAAACCGAATGTAAAAACAAATGTAGAAGCAAAGGAACCACAAGTAAGAAAGATGGTTTCGGATGCAGATGAAAAAGAAGTGGAAAAAGCGACATTACAAAGTATAGATGAAGAGTTTACATGGCATGTAAACTATCATTTTGGTAATGATGTTATGAACCTTGAAAAAATAGTATTGCAGGATGACTTAGAAGATATTTTAACTACCTTGCATGTAAAACTTGTAAACAGTAATGGAGAAGAAATAGAAGTTAAACCGCAAATTGATGAACAATCAAAGAAAGTAAGTATTGAGTTACCGAAGCAGGACGGAAATTATGCTTACCTTGCGAATCAATCGTATACAATGCATATTAAGTCAAAATTAAGCGCGAATGTAAATGCAGATATACTAACGAAATACAATGCGAATGATGGTATTCCAAATAAAGCAGAGTTACTGTTTGACCAGAAGAAATTCGTATCAAATGAAGTGTTTGTAGTACCGCCAGTATTAGGGAAATTTGAGATTGAAAAAGTAGATGCGAATGATGAAAATCTCAAATTGGAAGGCGCAGTATTTGAAGTGATTAGTAAAGATGGAAATATAGTATGTAAATTAACAACCGATAAAGATGGTTTGGCAACTTCTATTCCATTAATCGTTGGCAAATATACATTAAAAGAAGTACAAGCACCAAAAGGATATATGTTGATGAGAGAACCAGTAGAAATAGAAGTGAAATCTGGAATGGATTCACAAAGAATAAGAGTAGTAAATAAAAAGAGTGAATTTGTTATTCCAGAGACTGGTGGAATAGGGACAATAATTTATTATGTAATTGGTGGAATATTGATGTTTGTTACATTGTTCCTCTTTGTTAGAAAGAGAAATAATGAGAGATAGAAAAAACAAAAGTAATACAAACAATAGGGAGTGGACAACAATGAAAAGGATTTTTAGTTTATTTTTAATCTGTATGTTAGCTTTTTCAACGTTATCTAACATGGCTGTTAGTGCGGAATCTAGAAGTACAGGTACGTTAACGATTCATAAGTATGAGCAAAGTAAAGGTTCTAAAACAACTACAGAAGGCAATGGAAAAGAAGGACAAACTGTTCCAGAAGATGCAAAACCTTTAGAAGGTGTAACTTTTGAAATTAAACGGATTGAGTCATTTGAAAAAATTTCAAATGATGGAACTGTTATAAAAGAAGAAGCAAAGCCAGTAAAAAATGCTACAATTACAAAGGTAACAAATGCAAAAGGTGAAGCTATTTTTACAGATCTTCCACTAGGACGTTATGAAGTAAAAGCTATTAAAGGTCCAGGACATATTGCTTTGGATACGACTACTTTTATTGTCGATATTCCAATGACAAGTACAGACGGTAAAGATTTAAATTACGATGTTCATATTTACCCTAAAAATGAAACAAAAAGAGGTTCAGTAGAATTCGTAAAAATAGGTGAAGCTGGTCAAGTGTTAAAAGATGCAGAGTTCCATTTGTTTAAAAAGAATAAAGATGGAACAAGCACACAAGTGAAGACACCAAGTTCATTAGTAACAGGGGAAGATGGTAAAGTTCGTGTAGATTCTCTAGAATATGGGGATTATTATTATTTTATTGAGCATAAGGCTCCAAACGGTTATATAACTAGTAAAGAAGAGCATCCTTTCTCTATTAAGGAGTCTGGTGAAGTAGTTAAGCTAGAAGATATAAAGAACTATAAAGAACCTACGATTACTAAAAGTATAAATAACGGTTCAAAAGTAGCTGGAATCAATAAAGAGACAGATTATACGTATGATATCAAAACATTACTTCCAGAAGATATTAAATTATATAAAAAATATGTCGTAACAGATATTTTAGATGATCGTTTGGAAATAAAAGGCCAACCAATTGTTATGGTTGATGGAAAGAAAGTTGAAGATGGTAGTGTAAAAGTAGTTGTAGAAGGTCAAAAAGTAACCGCTACAATTGAAGATTTTTCAAAAATAAATGGAAAAGATCTTCATTTACAAATTACTGCAAAAATTAAAAGTGATGTTGAATCTGGAGTGAAAATTCCGAACAAAGCAGTACTTGATTTTGTAAATAAAGATGATGTTTCATCAGAAAAAGATGGAAAGCCATCTAATGAAGTGGTGGTCACACCGACAGCTGGAAATATTAAAATTGAAAAAGTTGATGGTAAGGATAAGACGCTTAAATTAGAAGGTGCGAAGTTCCAATTACAAGATAAAAAAGGTAATGTTATAAAAGTTAATGGGAAAGAAATGAATGATATAACAGATGCAAATGGTATTATTACATGGAATGAAATCCCGTACGGTGAATATCAAATTGTTGAGACGGAAGCACCAAAGTATAAAGATAAAGACGGTGCAGTCGAACACTATCAAAAGTTAAGAGATCCGATTGATATTACAATTGATGAAAAACACCAAAAAATAGAGCTACAAGTTGAGAATAATAAGAGCGGTTGGATTATTCCAGCAACAGGTGGTATGGGAACAATTATCTTTACGGTAGTTGGTCTGTTATTAATGGTGACAGCAGCGTTTATTTTCTTTAGAAAGAAACCGGTAAAGAATTCTTAATTCATATTTTATAATAATTGAGTTTGGAAAAGAGGAAAGGTAAAATGCTTTCCTCTTTTCCATATTTTATCCGAAGTGAAAGAGGATGTTATGAAACGAAATATTATCTTTGGAAGTATTTTTTTACTAGGATTAAGTATATTTCTCTATCCAACTGTGAGCAATTGGTTTGCAACAAGAACACATTATTCAGAAGTAAGTACCTATGACGAAGCAGTAAAGAAGTTGGAGAAAGAAGAGATTGATCGTAAAGAAACGGAAGCACGAGAGTATAATAAGAAGGTCCAAAATACGACGCAAACATTTTCGGACCCGTTTCATGAAAAGAGTGATGAGGAAAAAAGTTCATATGTAGATATGTTAAATATAGGGGATGTTATGGGGTATGTAGAAATCCCTAAAATTAATGTGAATCTTCCAATTTATCAAGGGACGACGGAAGAAGTGCTAAGTCGTGGAGTTGGACAACTGAATGAATCTTCACTACCAGTAGGGGGAGAAAATACGCATACAGTTTTAACTGGGCATCGCGGTTTGCCTTCAGCACTAATGTTTACTCATTTAGATAAAGTCGAACAGAATGATATATTTTATATACATTCATTAGATAAAATACTTGCTTATAAGGTAGATCAAATAAAAGTTGTATTACCAAATGAAACGGAAGACTTATTAGTTGTACAAGGACAAGATTACGCAACATTAATTACGTGTACCCCGTATGGAGTGAACACGCACAGGTTACTAGTGAGAGGACACCGTGTTCCATATGATGCTGGTGAAAAAGAAAAGATTACAAAATCTTTCATTTTAGAAGATTGGATGATCGTTTTTCCTATTGGTATTATTTGCATCGTCTTTCTAATAATCTATTTAAAAAAACGAAAATAGTATGTATTGTATTGTGTGGTGAGTGTGTGAGAAGGGGAGTTATAAGCGTAGCATTGTTTCTTACAGGATTATCACTATTTATATATCCAATGATCGCTAATTATATAAACAATTATGTGTATAAGACAGAAGTGATACGTTATGAAAAAATGGTTGATGATTTAAAAATAGAAGATGTAAATGAGAAGTTTCGAAAGATGGAAACATATAATAAATCGTTAGGGAAAACTACTTTCAAAATGAGTGACCCATTTGTACAGGATGATGAAATAAGTACGGACCTGTTACATTTTATAAACAAAGATGAAATATTTGGCACGATTTCTATTCCGAAAATAAATGAGGAGTTGCCAATTTACTTAGGAGCAAGTCAAGAAAACTTAAGTAAAGGAGTAGGGCAAATTGAAGGGACTTCTTTACCTATTGGTGGGAAAGATACACATGCTGTATTGGCAGGACATCGTGGATATCACGGGGCAACGATGTTTCGTCATCTTGATCAGTTAAGTGATGGAGATGTATTCTATGTAAAGGTATTTGGAAAGCAGCACGTGTATAAAATCATTGGACGTGAAATCATTAATCCAAATCAAGTGGATAAATTAAATGTAGTAAAAGGAAAAGACAAAGTTACACTGCTTACATGTGAACCATATACATCAAGTAAATATCGTTTGTTAGTATATGGGGAGCGAGTAGAAAGTGAGCAAAAGGAAATGGAACGTCTGAAAAAGAGTGTAGTCGAAGTTAAAAGTTATGAAACAAGAGACATAATTGTAAAACTAGCTTGTGGAATAGTAGGTTTCATTGTAATTTGTATTGGTTTGTATGGATTACTAAGGAGAAAATAAGAATGATGATACTTAAATAGAACAAAGAAAAATGCCACTTCAAAAAATGAAGTGGCATTTCTTATATTTCCTCTAAGCTATTAACTGGAACTGTTAATTCGCGTCCTGGGTTTTTTACTTCATATATGCGGGCGGTTTCATTGCTCTCGTCGACGTGTTGAATCATAACAGGCATGCCTTGAAAACTAACATTCGCTTGCTCTGCTGACACAGAAAGCTCTTTTGCACGTTGAATATTCATTTATATTCCTCCCATCATTATTATCTTTGCTAAAAAAGAGGAATAATATACCATTTTGAGACATTCTTAAAGTTTTTGTATTATTTGTAATGTTTCTTTAATAAATGAAGAGAAGATCGAATCAGGATAGCTATCTATTGTTTGAACGGCTTCTTTTGCCTCTTTTAAGGCAGATTTTTTATCTTGAAGTTCTATATAGCAAAGGGCACGATAAGATCCAGCTGTTAATAACCACGATTGATCAAGTGGATGAGTCATATAATCTGGTATGGTAGCGTGTTTTAATGTTTCCAAAGCTTCCTTATAACGTTTTAAACCATACAAAGATTTTCCTTTTTCAAGATAATACAGTCCATCGTCTTGGAAAATTGGATCATTTTTTAGTTTTTCTCGAAATTGTTCTAGATGTTCTAATGCGATTGTATATTCATTAGTAATTGTATTGTAGTAATAAGCTTTTAATATATCTATATTTGCAGCGGATAAAGTATCTTCTGTAAAAATGGCAAATTGCTCAGATTTTTTTATGTAATATAAATATCGTTCTTTATCAGCTACAATGATTTTTTGATAAGATAAAATACGGTAAAATTCATCTGTTTTATAATACACTTGATGTTTTTTTGAAAATGCAAGTGCATCTAAAATGACTTTTTCACATTTTTCATAATTGCCATATGCGAGTAAAATAATTGCTTCTTTTAAATATAATTGTATATGTGTAATAAGATCCATTTCTAAATTCTTCGTTTTATATTCATCGCGAATTCTGGCGATCAATTGTAAACATTCTTTATATTTTTTACGTTTGAAGAGCATATAGTAAAACAGTAGTTTCGTTTCAGTACTTTCGCGATACAAAGTATATTTTTCAAATATAGAAACAGCTGTTTCGACGTAATATTCAATATTATAATCGTTCATAATAGCCGCTCCAGTTATGAACTGTTTATATAAACGTGCTGTATTTAAAGTTGGAGGTAAATCTGTTTGAACGATAGGTAGTAAAGTTTTGTATACTTCATCGCCATTTGCCTTTATTAGTGGCTCCATTTTTTGAATAAGTTCTACAACTTCTCCTTCATCTTCTTCTAATAAAAAGCTCGGTTCACATTCAAGTTTTTCTGCAATATATTGTAATGTTTTCATAGAAGGTGTAGCTTTTCCATTTTCAATTTGACTAAGCATACTTTTTGTCAGTTCTGAACCTGCTAGTTCAGTTTGTGTAAGTTTTTTTTCTTTACGTAATGCTTTAATTTTTTCGCCGAGAGTTGCCATAGTGTAGCTCCTTTATAATTAAAAAGTTAAATACAATTAAACTTTTTGTTGTAATAATGGGAAAGGTGATTATATAATAAGTTTAACACAATTTAACTTTCAAAGGGAGAGTGTCATAATGGAAGATGTAAGTATAGGACAACATGATTCAAGAATGAAGATTGCAACGAGAAATATTATTTTAATGATGATTGGAAAAATGACGTCTTTATTAGGAGCAGGTATTTATACGTTTGCAATGGGATTATACGTATTAAAGACAACTGGTTCAGGAATGGGATTTGCAACTACGCTCGTTTGCGGATCACTTCCAAGGATGATCTGTGGCCCAATTGCAGGTGCTGTAGCTGACCGCATCAATCGAAGATGGCTTGTCATTGGTACTGATTTATTGAGTAGCTTAACGATGCTTATTATGTTTATTCTTGCTACTATATTTGGACCATCACTTCTTTTTATTTATGTTTCAGCAGCATTATTATCAATTTGTGCAAGTTTTTATTCTGTAGCATTAACTTCGTCTATTCCGAGTTTAGTAGACGAAGGACGTATTCAAAAAGCGAGTGCTTTAAATCAAACGGCGGCTTCTTTATCAAATATTTTAGGGCCGATTATCGGCGGAGTCGTATTTGGTTTCTTTTCAATTCAGTCGTTCTTTTTGTTAAATAGTATTACGTTCTTTTTAGCAGTTATTTTGCAATTATTTATCGTATTTGATTTATATAAAAAAGAAGTGGCTGAGAGTAAAGAGCATTTCTTGACGAGTATAAAAGAAGGTTTTTCATATGTAAAACGACAACATGAAATATATGGTTTAATGAAAATAGCATTGTGGGTAAACTTTTTTGCGTGTGGGCTAACCGTTGCACTGCCATACATTATCGTCCATACATTGCATTTATCTTCAAAGCAACTCGGTACTGTAGAGGGAATGTTAGCAGTCGGGATGCTAATGGGTGCAATTGCTTTATCGGTGCGTAAAGAAGTAAATAATCCGTTTCGTTCTATTTATATTGGATTGTTTTTATTTGCGGGTTTAAGTTTATGTACAGTCTTTCCGTTGTTAGTTATTATTCCAAAAGTAGCGAGTTTTATTTACTATATCGCTTTTATGATGTTAACGGGTATAGCAATTATGGTTGTCAATATTCCGATGCAAGTACATATGCAAAAGACGACAGATCCGAACTACTTAGGGCGTGTATTTGGCCTACTTGAAACAATTGCGACTGCAATCGCACCGCTCGGTATGATTGTATATGGATTATTATTAGATATGTTACCAACTAGCATTGTTATGATGACAATAGGCGGAGGTTTATTGTTAGTTGTATTAGTTGGAGTAAGGCAACATATGGCGAAAAAGCAAGTGGATGTGTCGGCTTAAAAATAATAAAATAATAAAAATTTAACTTATTATTATAAAAATGACCAAATCAGTATTTTAGTTTTTGAAACTCTTTTTCATGTATGTTAAAGTAAAGTGAGCAGGCAAAGAAAAGGAGACAACAGCATGAAAAAATTAAGTTTTGTTATGCTTTTTCTGTTAGTCGTAATGGCTGGATGTAGTAATTATGACACATATATTGAAACAGGTATGCAATCATTGAAAGATGAAAAATATAGTGATGCAACAATGTGGTTTGAAAAAGCAGAAAAAGAGAAATCGGGAAATGAAGCGAAATCATATAAAGAAATGGCCGAGAAAATGGATCACGGAGCGACAGCATTAAAAGACGGTAAGTATTTAGAAGCGAAAGACATTGCAAATGAAGTGTTACAAATGAAAAAAGACGATGCACTTGAAACAGCTGTAACATCAAATGCGGAGAATATGCTTCAAAAAGCAAAAGATGTAGAAAAGAAAGTAAATGAAAGAGTAGCAAAACGGAGAAAAGTAGAAGAAGAAGGAATTGATAAACTCATTAAAGCTGTAGATAGTATAGATGATGTGAAAGAAAAAGAGAAAAAAGTTTCAGAAGCATTAGATAAGGCTGAAGAGGCGCAAGCAAAAATTGAAGCGAAGAAAAATAAATAGAGTTATAGCTTAAAAGGCTGTCGTGTAAAACGACAGTCTTTTAATTTTTTGTTGCATAAGAAGTGATGTTATGTAGTAAAAAAGAAATAATTTTAGAATTCCATCTGTCCTCATGATGAATCGTATAAATATTACGTTGAAATTCAAATTCAGGGATGGGTATATAGCATAGTTCATTTCGTTGTACTTCTTGTTCAATAGCAAGTTTAGAAATAAAGGCAACCCCATTACCGTATTTTAAAATTTGTTTCATCGTTTCTAATGAATCTAATTCAATTTCGGATTGGAATGTAATGTTATGAGCTAACATCCATTTTGTAAGTAAATCTCTCGTTGTAGATGGATTACGATGCAATATTATACGTTCTTTTTCAATATCTTGTAGTGATACATTTTCTTTTTTTGAAAAATGATGTTCTTTGGAGAAAGCAAGAACAAGTGTATCAGGCATTACATTCGTCTGTTTTAAAGATGATTCATCAAACGGTGCTGCTGAAATTACACCGAGATCAATTTCATGATTTTGTAGCATCGTTCGAATTTCAGGAGCTGTTTTTACCATGAGTGTTATTTTTATATTTGGAAATTCACATTGAAATTGATGAACAATTTCTGGTAAAAGATATGTCGCTGGTACATAACTAGCGCCAATTGTTATAGCTCCTTTATGAAAATCTTTAAACTCTTGCGTGACTCGCCTAGCTTCTTTCATAAGCGCATCTATTTTACAAGCATAATGATGCAATGCCTCGCCAGCCTCTGTTAAGAAATATCTTCCAGAACGTAATTCAAATAAAGGTACACCGAGTTCCTCTTCTAAGCTTTTTATATGGAATGTAATAGTAGGTTGTTTAACACCAAGCTGTTCTGCAACAATCGTGAGCTTTTTGTATTTCTTAATAAGCACTACAATTTCTAATTTTAAGAGATTCATGGCAAGTTGCCCCTTTTTCTTCTAACTATAGAAAAAATCTATAGAAATAAATAGTTTATTAGAAGTTTTTTAATTTAATCTTTACAGTACATTAACATTCAGTATAAATCTTCCATATAGAATGAAAGCAGGTTAAGAGTGAGGGGAGAGAGGTGAAACGATGGATATTAAAATTAGTGGATTAGAAAAATCATTTGGAAAAGTACAAGCGTTAAAGCCGTTACAAATTGTGATGAAACAAGGTGAATTCACCACACTTTTAGGACCTTCGGGATGCGGGAAAACGACATTACTCAGAATGATTGCAGGACTGGAAGAGCCAGATAAAGGTGAAATATATTTTGGAGATACGTGCATGTATTCTTCTTCTAAAAAAATAAAAACAGCTCCTCATGAACGTAATATCGGTATGGTATTTCAAGATTTTGCTTTATGGCCACACATGACTGTATTTGAAAATGTTGCATTTGGTTTAAGAGCTACAAAGCAAACGAATCAATTACGGGAAAAAGTAGAAGAGGCAATAAAGCGAGTTCGCTTGCAAGGAATGGAGAAAAGATATCCGCATGAACTCTCTGGCGGACAGCAGCAACGTGTCGCATTTGCGAGAGCAATTGTAACGAAACCACATTTCATTTTGTTTGATGAACCGCTCAGTGCACTCGATGCAATTTTGCGAGAAGAAATGAGATTAGAGCTTATGGATATCGTTCATTCTATTGGTTTAACTGCATTGTATGTTACTCACGATCAAACAGAAGCGATGTCAATGTCAGACCAAATTATTGTCATGAAACAAGGAGAAGTATTACAAAAAGGAACACCAGAAGACATTTATGTGAAGCCATCTCATGAATTTGTTGCAAAATTTGTTGGTAAGGCAAATTGGCTTGTAGAGGGGGAGAAAATGGTTCGCCCAGAGCATATAAGTTGGACAAAAAATGAAGTGTGCGAAATGTATACAGGTGAAGTTCAGCACGTTACATATGTAGGAGAACGCTATGAAGTGAAAGTAAATATGGGGGCAATCGGAATATGGACAGCTTATCACAATAATAAGTTAAGCATCGGAAAGCCAGTATCGTTATATGTACCGAAAAAATGTATTCATCATATAGGGGGAGAATCGTATGAAGAAATTCAGTTCGCTTAAGTCGTTATTTGTATGTACTTTATTATTTTCTGCCGTAGTAACAGGGTGTAGTTCAAAGACAGGTAATGCAGATGCAAAAAGTAAAACTACGAATGAAAAGAAGATTGTTGTATATAGTGCAGGACCAAAAGGATTAGCAGAAAAAATTCAAAAGGACTTTGAAAAGAAAACGGGTATAAAAGTGGAAATGTTTCAAGGAACAACAGGTAAGATTTTAGCGCGAATGGAAGCCGAAAAGAAAAATCCAGTCGTTGACGTAGTCGTACTTGCATCTTTACCAGCGATGGAAGGATTAAAAAAGGATGGACAAACGTTAGCTTATAAAGAAGCGAAACAAGCTGATAAGCTTCGTTCTGAATGGTCGGATGATAAAGGACATTATTTTGGATATAGTGCTTCAGCGTTAGGAATTGTGTATAACACAAAAAATGTGAAGACAGCGCCTGAAGATTGGAACGATATAACAAAAGGAGAATGGAAAGGGAAAGTGAATCTTCCAGATCCAGCACTTTCAGGTTCAGCTTTAGACTTTGTAACAGGATATGTGAAAAAGAATGGAAAAGATGGATGGAATTTATTTGAACAGCTTAAGAAAAATGAAGTTACAGTAGCAGGGGCAAATCAAGAAGCGTTAGATCCAGTTGTAACAGGAGCAAAAGATATGGTCATTGCGGGTGTTGATTATATGACGTACAGTGCAAAAGCAAAGGGTGAACCAGTTGATATTGTTTATCCAAAAAGCGGAACAGTTATTAGCCCACGTGCAGCAGGTATTATGAAGGATAGTAAAAATGTAGAAGGTGCAAAAGAGTTTATTGATTATTTATTATCAGATGATGTACAAAAACAAATTTCTAAAGCATATTTATTACCTGGTAGAACAGATATAAAAGCTGAAAATAGACCAAATGTGGAAGAGATTCCAGTATTAAATATTGATTGGAAAACAGTTGAGAAAGAACAAGATGAAATAGGAAAACAATTTAAGAAAGTATTTCAATAAGATGGTGATTACATGGTAAATCGATTTGGATCAGTAAGGCAAGTTGGGATGACGGTAGCGTTGTTACTTGTGGCGATGTTAATCGTCATCCCGCTTTTTCTCATTTTACTTTCTAGTGTATATGAAAATAGTAGTTGGAATTTTTTAAAGCCGTTTGAAGTGATGCAGAGTGGTGGATTAGCTGGAATTTTTCTAAATTCGATGCTTCTAGGTGTACTCGTAGTAATAGGGGCAACCATCTTTGCATTTCCATTGGCTTTCATTATGAGCAAAACAGATGTTGGAAAGCATAGCAAATTAGATATTGTTTTTATGATTCCATTTATGACACCGCCGTATATTGGATCGATGGGCTGGATTTTGTTCATGCAACCGAACGGCTATTTTGAACAGTTTTTTCCGATGCTAAAGACGGTTTCATCTTCGTTCTTTAGCTTAGGAGGTATGGTTTTAATTATGAGTCTGCATTTATTCCCATTTCTTTACTTCATGTTGAAGAATACATTACTTCAAATTGGGAGTAGTAAAGAAGAAGCGGCAGCAGTTCATGGTGGAAGCTTTTTCTATCGTTTAAGAAAAATAATATTACCGTTATTAGTATCAAGTTATGTAATGGGTGCTTTACTCATTTTCGTAAAGACGATTGCTGAATTTGGAACACCGGCTACATTTGGACGAAGAATCGGATTTCATGTGTTAACATCAGAGATTCATAAATTCATTTCGAGTTGGCCAATTGATTTTAGTAGTGCAACAGCATTATCTTCTTTATTACTTAGTGCATGTATGCTCATTTGGTATATGCAAAACGTATTAAATCGAAAGTATTCATATGCAATGGTTAGTGGAAAAGGTGTGAAATCTAAAAGGTACACTTTGTCTATATTTGTGCGCGTTATAGCATGGTTCTATGTAATTGGTTTATTAATCGTGTCAATTGGAATCCCGTATTTTTCTATACTGATTGCTTCATTATCAAAACTAAGAGGTGGTGGCCTACATATAAATAACTTTACAACAAGCCATTATGAAGCATTATTTACAATCGGCTCTCCGGGATTAGAGGCCTTATGGAACAGTTTTCTTTTTTCACTTATAACAGCGATTATTACTGTTATGATTGGCGTTTTTTTAGCACTTATGATTCGAAAGGGGAAAAAGCCCTCTGAAAAATGGCTGGATATGTGCGGTATGTTACCGAATATGGTACCAGGAATCGTGATGGTTGTAGGGCTTATTTTATTTTGGAATTCACCCTATATGCCTCTGTCCATTTACAATACACCAGTCATGGTAATCGTAACGTACGTCGTTCTTTTTTTACCTTATACCGTGCAGTATGTAAAAGCATCGCTCGGGCAAATTGATGATTCTCTTGTGGAGGCAGGAAGTATTTTTTCTGGGAATTATATGTATATTTTCAGAAAAATAATATTACCTCTTATTATCCCGGGCATTCTTGCTGGATGGGCGATGACATTTACAATCTCAATAAGGGAGCTAGTAGCATCGCTTCTCGTACTACCCCCATCGGTAGAAACGTCAGCAACATTTATTTTTGCTCAATTTGAACAAGGAGAAGTATCTATTGGAATGGCGATGGCTGTCGTTTCAGTTGGACTTACAACACTATGTTTATTACTTCTGCAACATATGGAGCAAAAACGAAAAGGGGTAGTATGATGAGGATAGAAGTATGGGGAGGAGCGGGAGAATACGGTCGCTCCTGCTACTTTGTAAAAAATAAAGAGACGAAAATATTATTTGATTGTGGTATTAATCGATCATATGAGGACAGTTATCCAAAAATAGAACGGGAAGTTGTACCGTTTTTAGATGCAGTATTTTTGTCACATATTCATGAAGATCATACGATGGGCTTACCTTTATTAGCGAAGTATGGATATAAGAAAAAAATATGGACAACTCGTTATACGAAGGAGCAACTCCCAGCTTACTATGAAAAATGGAGAAACTACAATTTGGCGCAAGGATGGCATGTACCTTATACCGATCAACATGTGAAAGATTTAAATTATGTATATATTGATGAGATTAGCAATCCGAATGAATGGGTACAGATTACCCCTACATTGCGTTTTCAATGGGGGTATAGTGGGCATGTATTAGGAGCTGTTTGGTTTTTATTGGATATGAGTCATACATATGTATTCTATTCTGGCGATTACTCAGCAGAGTCTAACATACTACGAGCTAATTTACCTGAGAAGTTGCACGGCGATATAAAAGTCGCAATCGTAGATGCCGCTTATCATACTGATGATGTTTCGCAACATGAACGAATAAACGAACTATGTACAGAAATTGAACGCGCCGCCGGGAATAAAGGGATAACATTACTACCATTGCCACCCCTTGGTAGGGCACAAGATATCGTATTGTATTTATATAAAAAATATAAAGAACTCCCTATTATAGTAGATCAAGAAATTTTGGATGGATTTCAACAGATGTTCGCATATAAAGATTGGATCAAAAATAATGAAGAACTTGAAGAGCTAATGGAGAGTTTAAAAAGAAACATAATAGTTATGGATGATGATAGCGGTACGCAACATAGTTATGGAATAGTTGTAATGAGTGATGCGAATATGCAAACGAAGCGAGCGCAGTTATATTATGAACAACTTCGGCATGACGAACGAAATTCTATTATCTTTACTGGACATATTGCGAAAGGGAGTTTTGCAGAAAAAGTTTTGAAGGAACGTGTAGGTAAAGAATGTAGGGTGAAGCGAGTTCCATATAAAGTTCACCAAAGTATAAGAGATGTGAAAGAGATGTTAAATACATTATTACCAGAACATACGGTGTTAGTACACGCTTTGAAAGAGGATACGGATCGATTGCAGGAAAAGCTTAGCACGGCAGGGTATGAAAATGTGTATTCACTTGCAATGGAATGTATAGAAGTTATTTAAAATGTAAAGGGGATTGGTATATGAAAAAGGTATTTGTATTCGCAAGTATTTTCTGTTGTTGTTTCCTTTATAACGTTAAGGAAGGCTTTGCCGCCAGTCCGATGAAACCTAGTTTTGAAGTGAAATTATTATTAAAGCCAGAACAAGTATTAGGTTATAGCAAAGAGATGAACGAAGAGGTACTAGAATATTTCCAGGCTGGTACAAATTATGAAAGAATACAAGTGCAATTTTTAGATACAGCGAATAAAAATTTAAGTAGTGAAGGTTGGTTTGCGAGAATTCGAAAGAAAGAATTTAGTAAAAATTTTGAACTAACATATAAAAAAAGATATCCTATTCCAAATGGTGTAATTCAAGATGCATTAGAAGTAGCTAAAAAAGAAGGATTCGATAGTAATACGGATAGTTATGAGGCGGAAATAGATTGGGGATTTGAGAAGAAAACATTAAGCATTTCAAATAAGAAAAGTTACAGTGCTAAAGGATATGGAATACTTGATTTACCAAACGAACGAGCTGCTCAAAACATGTTAATAGAAAAATTACCAGGGAAAATGAACAAATGGTTGTATACAAATTGGGGAGAAGAGATGTTAAAGAATTCCCGTATTTACGGTCCTGTATTAATAAAACGATATACAGGAGAGTTTGAAAACATAAAAGCAAATATTGAAATTTGGCCATTAAGTAATACCGGAAAATTAGAAGATGACTTCGTAATAGAAATGTCATTTAAAACAAATGAAGAAAGTATTGCGACAAAGCAAAGGGAATTATTAATGGCGAATTTAGAGAAAAAAGGCTGGTTGTTACCGAAAGATAGTTTGAAGACAGAGCTTATTTTTCAGTAAATAGTAAAAATGAATCCATATGCCATGGATTCATTTTTTTATATGAGTATTAAGCTAAATCAGCTGACACGAACATATCATTATTTTGAAGATTTTTAGAGCGTAAACTATAAGCAACTACTTTCTTTTTATGTTGCTTGACAACATCAACATGCTCTTCATGACTATAAATATAAAATGTAAAATCTTTTTTGCCGCGCTTTGCATGAATAATTAAAGGCGTACCCTCATTATGTGGCGGTGCATAATAGCGATCTAAAAATAAACCTTCGTTAAAATCATGAATAATTTTGGATTTTTGTTCGCCTTCTAAGTTATTTCCATTGATTGTAACAGTCGCATTCTCTTCTTCCAGTTGCGGATGTGTTTCGTACTTGCTAATAATGGATTCAATAACAGTGTTAGGAAGGCTCGAAACGATAATTTTAAATGCCCCAAATACAACTAACATAACAATAAACCAAGTCGTCATAGTATATCATCCCCTTTTTCCTATTAAATAATATAACTCATATGGTAATAGTACATATGGTGAACTTTTGTATAATTTGTGAAAAATTTTCCTGTTTTTGAACGTTTTTTAACAAATGGAGCTTTGTAAAGAATGAGAGGGAATATTTGGTATGATAAAAAGTGTAGAAGCTTTCTATATATTATAAGGGGGTTATGAAATGGGGAAATTAGATGGTAAGGTTGCTTTTGTTACAGGAGCTGCGATGGGGAACGGAGCTGGAATTGCTCATGTATTTGCAGAGCTAGGGGCGAAAGTATTACTTGTTGATATTTCAGAGACAGTTCATGAGACAGCCAAAAATATTGTAAGTAAAGGGTTAGATGCTGCAAGTTATGTAGTCGATGTAGCTGATATGGATGCTGTTAAAGAAGTAGCAAAAGATGCATATGAGAAGTACGGAAAGATTGATGTGTTAGTAAATAACGCCGGTGTTATTCGACTTGCAAATTTTTTAGATATGTCAGATGAAATGCGTGATTTTCAATTTCAAGTAAATATTAATGGGGTATGGAATTTTTCTAAAGCGGTATTGCCATATATGGTTGAGAAAAATTACGGAAAGATTGTGAATATGTCTTCTGTAACAGGAACATTGGTTGCTGATGAAGGTGAAACTGCATATGCAACGACGAAAGCAGCAATTTGGGGATTTACAAAAGCGTTAGCACGAGAAGTTGCAAAACATCATATTACCGTAAATGCAATTTGTCCAGGTTACATTATGACACCAATGGCAGAGCAAATAGCAAATGAATCTGATCCAAATGAGCCGAGTAATGTAATCGATGGAATTGCTTCAGGTGTTCCTTTAGGACGTTTAGGGAAAATTGAAGAAGTAGGTCAGTTAGCAGGTTTTTTAGCATCCGATGAATCAAGCTACATAACAGGTACACACATTGTCATTGATGGTGGTAGTACATTGCCAGAAACGGTTTCAGTCGGTGTAAAGTAAAAGGATTATGAATGAGAGTTTTAGTTCTTTGAATTATAACGCTAGAAGAAATCTGAAAGAGATTTCTTCTAGCATTATCATGTTATGTAATATTATTATTAGAAAAATCAATTTTGTTACAAAAAGTTGAAATTGAAGTATTTTAAAAGAAAAAGGTTTATAATAAAAATATAACTAATAACCACATTACTAATTATAAGGAAGTGTAACTATGAGTACTGTAACAATCGTGTATGGTATTATTCTTTCCACAATTATCGTTTTATTTTTCGTTGGGGTTTCACGTTACATTCACAAATGGAAAGAAGGCGTTGCGAAATTAAATCACATTGAAGAAGAACTTAGTGATTTAATGTTACATCATGGTAAGTAAAAAGTTTATTTTTAGCTAAATAATGTGAAAAATATCACAAAGCATGCTCTCCTTATGAAGGCATGTTTTTTTGTTATGTGAATGATTAGGCACATTCATACATTTTTTCCATACGATACAGTGTGAAGATGGAAATGTTCGGAGTGGAAAAGAGGGATAAAATGAGTAGTTCAGGTTATGTTCCAGATAATAAAAATTTAAAGAAGAGCTCAGGAACTCCAAACCTTTTCTTTGATTCGAGAAAAAATATCTTTTTTAAAAGGGATGAGAAAAACGTTGCATATGAAGTTACGTCAACGCAGTTACCAGCCATGATAGGAGGAGCGTTTGTTGATTTATTTATGACGAAAGGGCATATGCGGGAACCACATTGGCATCCGAATGCGTGGGAGTTAGATGTTGTAGTATCAGGAGAAGCAGTTACATCCATTTTAAATCCGGAAACGAATCAATTGCAAAATTATCATATGAAAGCGGGGCAAACTGTCTTTATTCCAATGGGATGGTGGCATTGGATCACAGCGGTAACAGAAGAAGTACAATTACATTTGTTCTTCAATAATGATCAGTTTGAAACAGCAGAAGGATCAGACATACTTAGATTAACACCGCCAGAAGCATTTCAAGCTGCATACGGTGTAAGTGCGGAAAAATAGGGAAAGACCTTTCGCCAATTAAGGAGTCAGTTGTAATTGGTCCCCCTAACTTAAATCGAATAAAAGGTGTTAAAGAAAGTGGCGACTCAAATATAGTCGTTACGTTAAATGGGCAAATAACTTCATGTGAAATAGAATAACTCTTTCTTTTTAGGAAGAGTTATTCTATTTTGTATAATTTTGTAATTAGATTCGTTATAATTATAATATAGAAGGGAATATATGAGAGGGGGTATATTGTGAACATATTAAAAATTATAGGAATTGTTGCAGGAGTCATTATAGTAGCTGTTATAGCTTTCTTTGTTATTATGAATTACTATTTGTCAAAAGAAGATCCTGATTATGTATTACAGTACATAAAAGAACATAAAGAAGATGAAACATGTTCATTATTTATTAAAAGAAATGGAGAAGTAGTAACATCTATAAATGAAAATGTAAAATTACCATTAGCGAGTATGGCAAAAATCGTAATAGCAGTTGAATTTGCTAAGCAAGTGTCAGAAGGAAAGATAAGCCGAGATGAACAAATTTCATTACAGGAGCTAGAAAAATATTACGTTAAAAACACTGATGGTGGAGCGCATCCTGACTGGTTAGAAGACGCTGAAGCTAGAAAGTTAGTGAAAAATGGACAAATCGCTTTAGAAGAAGTCGCTAAAGGTATGATTCATTATAGTTCTAATGCAAATACGACATATTTGTTAGAAAAGCTTGGAATAGAAAGTGTAAATGAAAGCATAAAAGAGTTAGAGCTTACTAGTCATGATAAGTTTACTTCTTATACGGCTGCACTATATATGAGAGGATACGTAGAAAAAGAACTTCATGTGCCAGAAAATCAGTCATTAAAAACGTTACGTAACATGTCAAAAGATGAATATAATAAACATGTGTTACAAATACAGGAATGGATGAAAGATGAAGAAGAATGGAAAAAACGGGATATTCCATTAAAAGTAGATATGGAATTCCAACGTATTTGGTCAGATCGATTAGTGGGTGCAAACGCTAAAGATTATATGAGTATAATGGAAAAGATAAATAGTAGAAAGTATTTTCCAAAATCAATGCAAGAAGAAATCGAGAACATTTTCCAAGGAACAGTTAAAAATAGTAAGTTCGAATATGCTGGTCAAAAAGGTGGTTCTACCGCATTCGTATTGACAAAAAGCTTGTATACTACAGATAAGAAAGGGAATAAAGTAGAAGTTGTCATTATGTTTAACGATATAGAAGATCAAGTTGCATATCAAAAGCTGCGAAATAATATAGATTATTTTATTCGAGACATTATAACAAGTGAGAAATTTAGAAAAAAATTATAATAGAATAATTTTATTATGTAAACAAGATGCTATTAAAGGTAGGTGTTGAGATGAGGTTGAGGGAGTATATGCTTGAAACGTTTCCAAATTTAGAACTTAGACCACCTCTATTTTATAATGGGGATATTGGTATTCGCTTTAAATTAGGTGTGAACTATGATTGCACTAATATTTATGAAAACTGTCCATATTTAGAAGGCGTTTATAATAGAGCCATTACTTTATTTCAGTCTTTACATTCCAAAACAGACGATATTTATATTGTAGTGGATGTAAATGATTTTGCAGACGGTGAAACTTTCAAACACAAATTGAATATCTTTTCTAAGTATGTAAAAGAGAAGTCTGATTTGTTTAAGTTACAGAAAAATACAATCCCTTATGTTTTTCCAGAAGATGATGAAGATGGATTGTATAAAACACATAGATTTACTTTGAAATGTAAAGTTTCAGACTTGAAATACATTCCTATGCTAAAAGCAATTTGTAATCAAGATATGGGAATCAAACCGCGTATTTTTCATATGGTGTATTTCATAAATGTTAACAAGAATACTATATTTCACATTTATGATGATAGAGGTTGTGATGTATTAGCTACCTCTCCTAATACAATTAGGGATATGTATCATACATATAATGATTGGATATTAGATTACGATCGAAATAAAATCGATAAAGTATTTAATTGAATGTAGTCTATTTTAAATGAGGGAAACACCATATGGGGTGTTTCCCTTTTATTAATATGAAAATCAACATTTAAAATTGACAGCACTTATTATAAAGGTAAAGGGATTTGATAATAATGTATTGAATTTGGGTAGAAACGGAAAAAGGAGATGAATAAATGACAACAATATATTTCGTTCGCCATGCCCATTCTACCTATACAAAAGAAGAACGGGAGCGACCTTTATCTGAAAAAGGACAATTGGATGCAGAGAATGTAACACACTTATTAAAAGATAGACATATTGATGTAGTGATTTCTAGCCCGTACAAAAGAGCAATTCAAACTGTACAAGGAATTGCGAATACATATGATGTATCGATACAAATAGAAGAAGATTTACGAGAAAGGTTATTAAGTTCAGAGTCAGTAACAGATTTTAATGATGCAGTCCAAAAGGTGTGGGAAGATTGGGATTTTGCACACGAAGGCGGAGAATCGAATGATGTAGCGCAAAGGCGTGCTGTAATATGTATGCAAAATATATTAAAAAAATATAAAGATAAGAATATTGTAATAGGAACTCATGGGAATATTATGGTATTACTCATGAATTATTTTGATTCAAAATATGATTTTCGATTTTGGAAAACAATTCGTATGCCTGATATATTTAAGTTGAATTTTCATAATGAAGATTTAGTTTCTTCCGAAAGGATAGAGAATACGGGTCATCAGATAAATAATTTGTAAAAGTTTATCAAAAAAAGAGGAAAGAGAGATGTTATTGTAGAAGTATGACTTTGTAACATAAAAAATATATGTTAAAGGAGGCTGTTTACATGTTTGAGAAAGAGAAAGAAGGGCTTATTGAAGTTCACAACGTATATGAAATTGCACCAGCAGATGGAACAATTATAGGTATGGCAACGGAAGAAGAAATGGAAATTGCTGCTGAGCTAGAGCTGCAGTACTATGCCCATTCTCGTTTGTTAGAAACAAATATTCAGTTAGACGGTTCCTCCTACAAAGAGTTACTTCAGGAGTTCCAGGAGTACGAAAGAAAATCAATGAGCTTTTGGCGAGCAATACATAAGCGTTTAGCTGTGCCATGGGCATGGGTATTACGTATTGACGTTGCGAATGGTCCTATATATGTAAGTAATGGGAATTCGTATTACGAAGAAATCGATGATGAAGAAGATTACGAATAGATAAGTAAGGAAGCAGCTTTAGTTGCTTCCTTTTTTTATTTTTAGGGAGTGAACAGCTTCAATGATAATATCTGGTCGGTCATTTTCTATTCCGTGACCAGCATGTTCAGCAAGTATATATTGGCTGTTTATTGAGAGTTGTAATTGTTCATGAATCAGTTCTTGCCACATTGCTTCAAGTTGTGTCGCTTCCTCTTTTTGCATGCCGCCCTCAGTCAACTGAGTAATAGAATATTGAGGGTGTCTACCGATAACGATTAAAGGTACTTCTAATGTTTTATAGAGTTCTTTTATTGAGCGAGCACAATTTTTCCACTCCGATAGTTCAGAAGCTGTCGCTTTATATAATGTAGGAGAGGTAGAAAATTCAATTTGCTGTCTTGATTGATCGGCTAGCATAGTCTTTAGTTCATTAGAAAGCATGTCTACATCCATTTTGGAGTAGGTATTATATTTTTGAAGCCACATATCATCCGAATCAGTCTGATCAGAAATTGGTAAATGAAGTTCATCTAATCTGTGTAAGTTCATAGAAGTAGAATCAACTAAAATAAGTGATTGTAGCTTATTTTCATATAACATCGCAAAATGTTGTGCACATAAACCTCCATAGGAATGACCGATTAGAATGATTGGTTCGTGAATATCTAGTTTTTGTAGTAACATATGAAGTTCTTTTGTTGTTTGTAATGTAGTACGTGAATGATTCCTTAGTTCACTTTTTCCGTAACCTGGGCGATGGTAGGAAACGACTGTAAAGTGCTGTGAAAGCTTTTCTATAATAGGAAGCCAATCATAAAATGAGCAAGTCATTCCGGTTTGAATGACTACAGTTTGTTTACTACTTCCTTTCATATATACTTCTATAGTTTGCCCCAATACCTCTACAAATTTATAAATAGTAAACCCTCCTAACTAAGATTGAAGTAATTTTTGACAAGCGAAAACAATACACCAGACACCTATACCGAATAGGACAGATGTACTAAGTGCAAATGAGTTTTTTAAACCGATATAAACGATAAATAATAGTAGTGCGGATGCAGGAAATCCATATAATACACCTAAAGCAAATTGACTTAATTCTTGTTTATTCCCGCCTTCGAAAGAAATCCAAAATAGGCTCAGTAAACTTACGAGAGGAAGGGCAGCAATAAAGCCGCCAATTGTACTGTAATGTTTAGCGACTTCGGTAATAACGCCGATAATAAGTGCAGAAACGATTACTTTAACGAGGAAATGCATACTTTGCCTCCTTCGCTAATAATGAAAAAGCTTTTTCAATTAATTGTTGTTCTTCTTTTGATAACTGTGATTCTAATATTTTTATCTTTTCTTTATCTAGTAAAGTATGCTTTTCTAATACTTCAATGCCTTCTTTCGTTAAAGTAAGGTTCACAACTCTTTCATCTTGTTTGTTTCTTTCTTTCATGATAAATCCTTTTTGAATAAGGCGCTTTACGTGTTCAGATGCTGTGTTATGAGAGAGAGTAAGCTCAGTAGCGACTTTTCCAATTGTTATTTCTTTCTCACGAGAAACGATTTGTAAAATACGAATAGCTTGGTGAGAAAGATTGTCTTCATATTCATATCGTAAGTGATAATAAATGTTCTCCCAATGCTGATTGATGTCTTTCATAATAATAAATCCTCCTGTTTTTATATCGTATATTAAGATATATTCGTTAGTGTAGAAATAAAATCCTTTTATTTGGATAAAAAATGTTGAAAAAGTTTATTTTTATTGAAATATAAGGTAATCTATGTGTAAAGGTATACATTTAGCAAGAGAGAGGATGATAGCTGTGAATACATTCAAATGGATGAGTCATGAACAGATGTATGTAGATGAAATACATGTTGAAAAATGTGGTCCTCTTTCAGTCGGCGTATATGGGGGAAATCAAGAGAGTGATGCATATGAACGAGGAGATGCGGTGCTTGCTTGGTGGGATCCGGAATTACAATTTGAATTTGTTATGATTTTTGATACACACCACAAAACAAAAAATATTGATTATATAATAGAAGCCATTTCAGAAAGAAAAGAGAAACTAAAGGAGTTATTTTCCTACCCGATACATTTAGCTTTTCATCATACACATATGTACTTATTAGCATTATTTACAGATGAGTTGTTTATTGAAAAATGTGATCAAGATGATGAGGAACTTGCATGCTTAATTTGTTTGCGAAAAGGTGAATTTTTATATTGGTTATCAGTCGGTGATTGTTTCGCATATTTATTCCATTCTGAGAAAACGAAAAATGGTAAAGGGCGATTAAATAAACGGAAGAATTACGAATATATTGGTAGGAAAAATATTTTTGCAGCAAATACACCTTGTTTTACGTCAGGTGTAAGAGGATTAGAAAAAGGAATGAATCACATCGTAATGGCAACGGACGGTATTTTAGAGTGTGATAAACGAAGGTTTGATGATGATCAATCTTTAGTAGAAATATTGCACGACGGAAGTTGCTTACAGATTGAACCAGTATTAACAAATGTACTGCAGTGGAAAGGTAGAGATTGCGCCACAATTATTGGATGGTCCATTGACACTGAAAATAAACGATGTGCCAATTAATATAAAAGGAGTTCAAGGTTTTTATCCTTGAGCTCCTTTTTGTTAAGCAATATGGATGTGATACGTTTTTAACCATTCGTTAACTTGTAGCATGTATTCCATAGCACTTCTTGCTTCGAAATTGTTAATTTCTTTATTACTTCCATCGGCAATGGCAAGTAATGTGGAATGATTAATAAGTGAGAAAATAGGGTTGTTTTTATTACTACACATTTCAAGTGTTAAATTCCGGATTGTTTGTAAATAATGTGGGTCTTGTGAAGTTGGATAAGCACTTTTTCTTCTATTACGTACATCGTCAGGTAAAGCAGGTTTCAGTGCTCTACGTAAAATGCCTTTTTCAATATTATCAATGCTTTTTATGTTGAAAGGAACGTTCCATAAATATTCAACTAATCTATAATCGCAAAACGGTACACGAACTTCAAATCCTACAGCCATACTCATACGGTCTTTACGGTCAAGTAAGAACGGAAGAAATCTCGTTAAAAATAAATAAAACATTTGACGTTGTTTCGCGGATTTTTTACTTTCACCTTCAAGAGTAGGTACTTCAAGTATCGCTTCTTGGAATCGTGTATCAATATAGTTTTCTAGATTACATTGGTTACTTATTTCATGTAGTAGAAGAGGAGATGTATTCTTCCAATTTGTTAGCCAAGGAAACTTATCGACATATAGTAATTCTTCTTGATGAAACCAAGGGTATCCACCGAATACTTCATCAGCAGATTCGCCGGATAAAGCTACGGTCGCATCTTTTTTCATTTCGCAAAATAGTAAATATAGTGAAGTTTCCATTTCGCCAGCACTCGGTAAATCTTTTGCACGGAGGGGAACGAATAAGTGATTAGCTAATTCTTCAGCATTCACAATAATATCATGATGAGATGTCCCTACATGTTCAGAAACGCGTTTTACCCAAGGAGCGTCTAAACCAGTGCGAGCAAATGTCAGCTCGAAATCTTTTGCGCTATTTACAAAGTCAACGGAATACGTATGAAGTGTTTTATTTTCAGCAGCAAATTCTTTTCCTGCTAGTGCAGTAATACCGCTAGAATCTAATCCTCCTGATAACATGCAAACGAGAGGAACATCGGCAATTAATTGTCTTTTTACTGTATCTTGTAAAATAGATAAAATATGTGATGATGTATCTTCTATAGAATCTGTATGGACCTTACTTTCTAAATTCCAATACTTCGTAACTACTTTTTTATCACGTGTAAATGTTATAGAATGTCCGGCACGTACTTCTTGAATATGTTTAAAGACGCCACATCCTGGAGTTCGAAACAACCCTAATCCAAATATTTCATTTATGCCATTCGCATCAATTTCAGCAGGAACAGATGGATGAGCTAATAATGCTTTTATTTCAGATCCAAAAATAATACTGTCATTTCTTTCTGTATAAAAGAGCGGTTTTACGCCTAAATGATCACGTGCTAAAAACAGTTGTTGCTTCTGATCATCCCATAAGGCGAAAGCGAAAATGCCGTTTAAATGTTGCACGCAGTCTTCTTTCCATTCTAAATAAGCATGTAGTAATACTTCTGTATCTGAATGCGTTTCAAATGTATGACCACATTTCCTTAGTTGTTCTCTCAGCTCACGGAAATTATAAATTTCTCCATTATACGTAAGAGCATACGTATAATCACCAGTACGAAATGTCTTCGGTTGCGTTCCGCCTTCTGGATCAATTACGATTAACCGACGGTGTGCAAAGGCCGCACGAGGTGAAAACCAAAACCCTTCAGCATCCGGACCGCGATGCTGAATACTATTTGCCATCTTTTTTAAAATAACATGTTGATTTGAAAGGTCTTCTTTCCAATTTACCCAACCTGTAATTCCACACATACACATCTCATCTCCTAATTTTAAATAGTAGGTTAACGAAATAAAATGTACACTAAGTTAAAGAATGACTATATAAATAGTGTACTACATGAATCAAATTACAGACTTGAGAAAATTTTCTTTGGATGCATAGTTATGTGAGACAATGGCTAAGGGAAAGTATTCCATTACATATAAAAAATAATAAAAAGATGAGAGAAAATATTTTTTTAGACGTTATATAGGGTGTAAAAGCTTTTACAAAAAAATAAGGGGAATCGCTACATGAAATCAAATGAGAAAAATTATATAAAAAGATTACAGCGACAAAAAGAAGATGCGCTAGAATTTGTTGTCGATACATACTTACCGCTCATAAAAGGAATAACCCACAAAGTTCTTCTTCCGGTTCAAAATGATGGACTCATAGAGGAATGTGTAAACGATATATTTCTTTCCATATGGAATAACGCAAATAA
Source organism: Bacillus cereus group sp. BcHK124 (assembly GCF_027712065.1). Lineage (NCBI taxonomy): Bacteria > Bacillati > Bacillota > Bacilli > Caryophanales > Bacillaceae > Bacillus > Bacillus cereus group sp. BcHK124. The sequence continues at coordinate 4,911 of NZ_JAQFPJ010000005.1, read as the reverse complement.
ATTTCATGGAGAACCAAATGATTTTAAAAAATGGATTGCGGCAATTGCGAAATTTAAGGCGATTGATTATTACCGGAAGGCAACTAAAAAAGTAGAGATTATTTCGGATGAGTTTCATATTAGTACGGAAAAGTCAGCAGAAGATGAATTAATCGTTATGGAAGATAGGGAAGAGTTATTGAAGCTTATTAATCAATTAGAACCGTTAGATCAAAAGGTGTTCATTATGAAATATCTTCTTGGTATGAAGACAGAAGAAATAGGAGACAAGTTAGGGTTAACTCGGGCAGCGATAGATAATCGTGTGTATCGTGGAAAAAAGAAACTACAACAAAATGCTACGAATATTAGTTTTGGAGGTAGTGTAATATGAAAGACATTTATGAACTATTAAATGATATTGATATAGATGAAAAAGAACTTGAGGAAATTGAGGCTTCTGAAATTGAAAAAGAAAAAGTGAAGCGTAATGTAAAACAATCGATACGAACAAAGAAAAAGATGAAAAGTTGGAAAAAAGGCGTTGCTGCTGCATCAATTTTAGTAGGGTTATCAGTTGCAACTCTTGGTATCGGTTTTCCTACATATGCCGGGGGATTACCAATAGTAGGTGACATATTCCGATTTTTAGATAATGGTAGAACAGGGGTATATGAAAATTATAAAGAGTTTTCGACTGAGCTGAATATGACGCGAGAGAGTAATGGGGTTAAGGTTACCATTAATGATGTAATTTCTGATGGCAGAACATTATCTATAACGTATTCACTGGAAAGTGAGCAAGACTTAGGAGATGATCCTATCATATTAGGCGGATTGGATATAATGGACGCTCATGGTAGTTCAGGAAGTGGAAAAATGACTAAAGTTACTGAAAAAAAGTATGTAGGTATGGTAACAACGACGCACCATGATAGTAATCAAAAGGACAAAGTAAACTTTAGATGGAATATAGAGGGAATAGAGATGCCAGATAGGAAAAAATCAATACAAGGTAATTGGAATTTCGCGTTAACTGTAAAATCAGTGGATAGTAAAGAGAGAACAATTGGTGGGAGTTCGGAAAAAGAAGGTATAAAAGCAAATATGGAAAAGGTCGCAATATCGCCAGTTTCATTTATTCTTTATTACAATCAAGAGGTTTCTAAGGGCGCGAGGAAAGAATGGGATAGTGTAGATGTTGAATTGACGGTTAAGGATGATTTAGGGAATATTTATTCGGGTGAAGGAAATGGGGGAAGTGGCAACGATCCTTACAATATCCATTGGAGTTCCACATTCCAAAAGTTAAACGAAAATGCAACAAAGCTTATCGTTACACCTCGTGTACACTTGCGAGTGCATACATCTGAAAATCATGGTGGAGTAGAGTATGTGAATGGAATCGAGAAGAAGATTGAAGTACCAAAAAAAGAAGCGAAGAGCAAAGATATTGTTCTAGATGATATCGTAATTGATTTAAAGAAATAGAAGAGAGACTGCCTAAAACTATTAGGCAGTCTTTTTTTCGTTAAGAACTAGTGACAAGTAGTGCATGCGGATGCTGCGTTTTATATTCCTCTTTCCAAGGAATATTTAGTTGTTCCCACGATTCGCCGCTATCATTGGATTGAAACACGCCATTGTTATTTAAAGTGTAAAATGTGTGTGGTTCGGCTTCGTTTGTCGCAAACATCGAAATGACTGTACCAATTGCAGAGGGTAGTCCTTGCTGTACTTGCTGGAACGGAGTGTCTTTCGTTTTACGATAAATATAAGATTCATAAGGAATACGGTGATGAGCGAGATCTGCACTCGGTGCGGCAGAAACGAGAATTGTATTACAATCAGCTGGATCGATAGCCATGCTATATAAGTAATGATGCTCAAGTCCGTCACTACATGAAATCCAGCTGATTCCACTGTTATAACTTTCAAGGTATGCACGATCAGGTCCGCCCATAAATCCGTCACCACATGATGCATAAAGACGATTTGGGGCTTCAGGGTGCATAAGTAATTGATGAGCATCGATAGGAGCACCGAATTTTTTATCAATCCATGTATGGCCTTTATCGTTACTTTGAATAACAGCACCAGCTTCAATTGAAACGTGGATTGTATTTGGATTGTTTGGATCAACTGTAATCCAGCGTACGTGATGAGTAAAAGGTCTAGGCGGGAAAGCCCACGTATAAGAAGATAATAATGATTTCATATTTTTCAGTTCCGTCCATGTTTCACCACCATTTTCTGAACGGAATAAAGCGCTCGGTTCTGTGCCGACATAAACGACGCCATAGCCGTTAACTTGTTCATTCGGGCTTATCGTAATGGAAGTGATCGAAGAATGTAAAATACCATCTTCTTTTGGGAAATCAAAGTAACGATAAGAATCTCCAATTGGTCTCCATGAATCTCCGCTATCGTCACTTAACCAGAGACCTCGTCCAAAAGTGCCGCAATATACACGATTCTTTTGAAATGGATCAACAGCGATACAGGTAGGTTGCATATTTTGTAAGTGATACGCTGCTTCATAGTTACCGTATCGTTCTTTCACTACAACAAGTTCACGTTCCATACAGAGAAATAAACGTTTCATTTTCGTAACCTCCTTAAAAATTCTTTCATTAGTAAACAATATGAATCTGAAAAAGAAGTAGTCTTATTTTTTATTGAGAAAAAGGACTTGTTTGAAATGTAGCGAAGTGTGTATACAGAGGAAGCGGGATAAAGACGGGGAGTTTGTTTCATACTAACATATAGATATTGTACGTAAAGGAGTATAAGTATGGGACATTCACATGATCACGGTCATTCTAACAATAAAAAGGCACTACTAATTGCTTTCGTATTAACGACAAGTTTTATGATTGCTGAAGTTATTGGGGGATTTGTAACAAATAGTTTAGCACTACTATCTGACGCGGGGCATATGCTAAGTGATGCGGTATCTTTAGCTTTAAGTTTACTTGCGTTTAAGCTCGGAGAAAAAACAGCAACAACTGCGAAAACATATGGATATAAGCGAGTCGAAATGTTAGCGGCATTATGTAACGGTGTCGTTCTTATTGTCATTTCAATATACATTTTTATTGAAGCAATTCGCCGTTTTAAAGAGCCAGTTGAGATTGCTAGTAATGGGATGCTCATCATTGCTGTACTTGGTCTGCTTATTAATATTTTGTCAGCTTGGATATTAATGAGAGGCGGAGATGTGAAGGGCAATTTAAATTTAAGAAGTGCTTTCTTACACGTATTAGGAGATCTATTAGGGTCAGTCGGAGCGATAATTGCTGCGTTACTTATTAAGTTTTTTGGATGGACTGCTGCAGATGCGATTGCTAGTATTCTTGTGTCTATTTTAGTCATTATTAGTGGATGGCGTGTAACACGTGATACGGTCCATATATTAATGGAAGGTGCACCACAGCACATAAATGTGGAAGAGGTAAAAAGTACATTATTAAATATTCTGGTTGTAAAAGAAGTTCATGATTTGCACATATGGTCTGTCACATCGGATTTTCAAGTATTAACTTGCCACTTAATTATTAAAGGAAATGAAACACAAAGTGTATTAAAAGAGGCTACGGATGTATTAAAAGAGAAATTTCATGTAGAACATGTCACCATTCAAGTAGAAATAGATGGTGAATTTAATCATAGTGGGACAACTTGCAAAGTATGAAAGAAAAAGGATAAGAAAAAGTGTCATAACATTTTTCGCGCGGCATACATATATATAATGTGGCCACAAATACTTTGTAAGGTAAATATTTCATGAAATTACTTTACTTATAAAGAGTCATCTTTTATAATCAAAAGTGGTAATTGATAAAGATTATCATTTTCAATGATCGTAGAAAGGAGTTTTTTAAAAGATGAGTAGTCAACTCCGTTTTGCTGTTGAAAATCGTAAGAGGCATTTAATTGATGAGTTAATTGGAGCAGGTGTGTTTAAAATTCGTGACCGACAATTATACGAGCTGTCTTTAGAGGAATTGGAAAAAGAGTACGAAGATATGGAAGATTATGCAGATATTCAGGCATAGCTATATATATTAGTAAAAAGAGAGCTGGTTACGATTTTGTGTAGCCAGCTCTCTTTTTATCCCGCTATTTGCCGGGCAGTAAGACCCCCACCTCAAAATTCAGCGGAAGGAAAGAAGTTAGGTGAGGGATCAACAAAACCCCCACTGATTAAAGTTTCACTTTATTTCGTAGAAATTATTTTTTGTATTTCTTTCATTGGACGGAGCCAGTTTTGAGTCATCATTTGTTCCATTTGTTTTTCATCCTGCTTCTGTAATGCTTGAATGATAGAGTGATGTTCTTCAATAGATTGACTTGCTGGAACAAAGTTTTGGAAAAACAAATATTCAAGGCGTAAGACGTGAAGTTGCATATTTTCTAGAAAGGGTTCAATATATTGATTTTTAGCAATAGAAGAAATGGTATTGTGAAATTGTATATCTAGTTGTAAAGCTTGTTTTGTGTTTTGTTTCTCTATAGAGCACTGAAAATCATCATTTATTTCAGAAAGTAGTTTCAAATCAGCGTCTGTAATATTTTGAAGTGCTTGTTTTCCTATAATAGAGTGAAGACCAGCCATCGTCTCATAAATGATCGGAATGTCGTCTAACTGAATAGGAGCAATTTTTGTTTTTTGTCCAGGTACCATTTCCACTAATCCAGAAAGCTCTAATATTTGAAGTGCTTCTCTTACAGGTGTTCTGCTTACTCCTAGTGCTTCAGCCAGTTCCCCATCATTAATTTTTTCATTGGGCTTCAGTACACCTTCAATAATCCAATCTTGTAGTTGATTTAAAACGAGTGATTTTGCTGAAACTGAACTGTACCCCGAATCATGGACACTTAAAAAAAGCCCCATGATTCGGGGTTTTTGTGTATTTTTATCAAAAAACC